>CADEHD010000024.1 GCA_902827055.1 uncultured Chloroflexota bacterium
CGATGAGCAACGTCGCAAGCCACGAGGCGCGAGGCACGCGGCGCAGGAGGGCGGGCAGGTGGTCGAGAAGTAGCACGTATCCAGCGTAGACGAGGGCGGGCCCGCCGCCCACCTCGGGGTTGCGCCGCGGGTGACGCGGGCGGCGTCGAGCGCGGCTACGAGGCGCGCCGGGCGAGCCCTCCGCCCTCCGCGACGACCTGGCGCACCCGCGCCACGGCGAGCTCACCACATTCGGAGCAGAGCACGAACAGGTCTCGCGACCGGGGCCGCAGCGACAGACCGAGCTTCGTCGCGACGAGCTCGCCTCGCTCCACCTGCATCTGCGTCAGCTCAGTGGGATTGGGGCGCTTGCACGCGTCGCAGCTGTTGAACACAGGAGTGGTCCTTCGTCTCCGTATGACATCATGATCGTCGGAGCGCGCCCGCGATTTCCGTAGCGCTCGCGTGCGGAGGGTGCCGCCATCCAGTCGCCAGATCCCCTCGATCCCCTCCATCGCAGCGTGGCGGCCCTCGCGGCGGCGCTGCGGGACGGGCCACTAGACGTAACGGATACCGCGAGGGCCGCGCTCGCTCGCCTCGAGTCACGCGAATCCGATCTCCTCGCGTTCGTGCCCGAACCTGGGCGTCGCACCCGCGTGCTCGCCGAGGCGGGTGCGCTGGAGGAGCGACACCCGGCCTCCGGTGCGCGGCCAGCGCTCTACGGGGTGCCCGTCGGGGTGAAGGACGTGATTCGCGTCGACGGGCTTCCGACGCGTGCGGGGAGCGCGCTGCCCGAGGCGCTATTCGCCGGGGCCGAGGCGGCCGTCGTGACGCGCCTCCGGCGCGCCGGTGCGCTGGTCCTCGGGAAGTCCATGACGACGGAGTTCGCGTATTTCGAGCCGGCGGCGACGCGGAACCCGCGCGCGCCCGGGCGCACCCCGGGCGGCTCGAGCAGCGGCTCGGCGGCGGCGGTTGCGGCCGGCGTGGTGCCTCTCGCACTGGGCACGCAGACCGTCGGGTCGGTGATCCGACCGGCTGCGTTCTGCGGCGTGGCGGCCCTCAAGCCATCGCTGGGGCGCGTCCCCAGCGATGGAGTCGTGTACTACTCGCCCACCGTGGACACGGTCGGTTGGTTTGCGCGCGACGTGGCGGGGCTCGTCGAGGCGGGCCGCGTGCTCATCGACGGCTGGCACGAGGTCGTGACTCCGCGTCCCGGGGCTGAGAGGCCGATCGTGCTCGGCGTGCCCGATGGGCCGTACCTCGCGCAGGCCGAGCCGGCAGCGCTCGCAGCCTTCGAGGCGACGCTGGTGTCGCTCGTCGCGGCCGGGGTCCGGGTGCTCCGCGTGCCCGCCCTTGCGGACATCGAGGGCATCGCCCGTCACCACCAGTGGTTGACCGCGTTCGAGTTCGCAGCGCAGCACGCGACCTGGTTCGAGCAGTTCGGCGCGCTGTACCGTCCGCGCTCGTCGTTGCTGGTCGAGGAGGGGCGCGCCGTCACGGTGGCGCAGCACGATGCCGGGGCGCGGAGCGCGCTCGATCTGCGCGCCGTGCTGCACCACACGATGGGCGTCGAGGGCATCGACGCGTGGGCGAGCCCAGCGGCGCCGGGTCCCGCGCCGCTGGGCCTGGGCAGCACCGGCAGCCCGGCGATGAACCTCCCGTGGACGCACGCTGGCCTGCCCGTCGCGACGGTGCCCGCCGGGCTCCTCGAGGGCTGTCCGCTTGGGCTGCAGCTCGCGAGCCGGCACGGTGACGACGAGGGCCTGCTCGGCATCGCCGCGACGCTCGAGGGGTTGCTCGCCCGCACGCCAGCGGCGTCCGGCTAGTGCGCTGGCGCCTCGAGCGGGAGCGCCGGCGCGGGCTCGACGGACCGCCGCCCGAGCGCGAAGTACGCGATCGGGCCTGCGAAGTTCACGAGCGTGACCGCGCGCCAGGCCCACTTCGATCCTCGCACGGCACTCGCCGGCCTCCGGATGAGATCGAGCTGGGCTGCTGCCAGCAGTGCGAACTGCACCAGCGCCGCGATGCCGATCGCCGCGCGCTTGCGGAAGGACCGTGGCGCGTCTGCTGTCCTCGAGCATCGTCGAAACATCGTGCGCCTCCCGGCTGCCCTCCCAGTGTGGGCGGGGCGCCCGAGGTTCGCAACGATCGAGGTCACCTCACCGCGGGACCTTCGCGCCAGGCCCGCCACTCCCGCCAGAGCTCCAGGCGCTGGGACGCGTAGCGCTCGGCGTCCACCTCGCTGCGAGGCGCCCCGTGCTGGTACTGCCACACGTGGCGTCCCTCGTGCGCGGCGACCGCCACCATCGCCTCCTGCCAATCGGCCAGGTGCACGATGGGCGCCGTCACACCGCCGTACCCGTGCTTGCGCACCTCACGGAGCTCGAGCTGCGGAGGTGGCGCAAGGCCGCGCCGAGCTGCCCCCGCCGGGCCCCCCGCGCGCACCGCGCCGCCGCCATGCCCCGAGGCAGGGCGCGCGATGCGCAGGTCCGCGGCGCGGACGCCGTCGAGCGATTCGCCCTCGCGGACGCGCCGCCAGCGGGCTGTTTGGACCTCGTTCGTCGTGGGGAAGCCACCAGGGGGGCCGATGGCGAGGGTGACGAGCCGCGTCGCGCCGGGCTGCCGCGCGGCCGCTGACAGCGAGGGGATGCCGTCGTACGCGCGGCCGCGGTAGATGTCGCGCGTGTTCTTCACGCGGACGACCAGCTCGCCGTGGTCGATCTCGCCCATGGCGAACTCGACCAGGTCACGCACTTCCTCGACTGGGTAGCGCGAGGTTGAGTGGAACCACATGGGTACACGCTACCGCGCTCCAGCGAGCCGAGCGAGAAGTCGGCCCTCCACCCTCGGTCGTGGCGCGCTTCCCCGGAAGGCGCGATGATGACGCGGTTCCGGGCGCACGGGGGAGGGCACGTTGGGCAATCGGACGATCGTGCTCATTGCGCTCGCGTGTGCCCTGCCCGGCATCGTGCTGCGCCTGGCCGGGATTCACTACAGCACGGTGATCGACACCGCCTTCTACGGGCTCTCGATTCTCGGCGCTGCGTTCCTCCTCGCGTGGGCCGCGGAAGCCGCCGAGGTCGATGTCGCGCAGGGCGTCGCGGTCGCGTTCATCGCGTTCATCGCGGTCCTGCCCGAGTACGCCGTCGACATCAGCTTCGCCTGGGCCGCGCCGACCGACCCCGAGGCCGCCCACTTCGCGATTGCGAACATGACCGGTGGGAACCGCCTGCTCATCGGCGCGGCCTGGCCGCTGATCGTCGCCATCATGTGGTACCGCAGTCGCGAGCACGTACTCCACATGGAGCGCTCGTACTCCGTCGAGGTGGTGGTGCTCGCGGCCGCGACGATCTACTCGTTCGTGATCCCGTTCAAGTCGAATGTGTCGCTCATCGATGCGGTCGTCCTGTTCTCGATCTTCCTCGCGTACCTCGCGGTGCTGATGCGCGCTCCCACGGAGGAGCCCGAGCTCGTGGGACCCGCGCGGATGATCGGCTCGCTGCCGCGGGTGCAACGCCGGCTCACCCTGCTCGCGCTCTTCGTCTACTCGGCAACCTCCGTGTTCGCCTCCGCAGAGCCCTTCGCTCACGGGCTGGTGGACGTGGGCAAGGAGTTCGGGGTGGACGAGTTCCTGCTCGTCCAATGGATCGCGCCGCTCGCCTCGGAGTCGCCCGAGTTCGTGGTCACGGCCATCCTCGCGTGGCGCGGCCGGACGGCCGTGGCGATGGGTGCGCTGATCTCGTCGAAGGTGAACCAGTGGACGCTGCTGGTCGGCGGCCTCCCCGTTGCCTACGCGATCTCGGGCGGGACGCTGGAGCCGATGCACTTCGATGTGCGCCAGCAGGAAGAGGTGTTCCTGACGGCAGCGCAGTCCGTCTTTGCGGTCGCCATCCTCGCGAGCCTGAGCCTCTCCCTGCGCGAGGCCGGGCTGCTGTTCGCGCTGTTTGCCGTGCAACTCGCGTTCCCGACGCAGCACGTGCCGCTCGGGGGCTACGACGTGAGTGTGCGCGTGCTCATCGGCGTGATGTACATCGTGATCGCCGCATTCCTCGTTCTGCGCGAACGGCGCGAGGCGCGCGAACTGATCGCCACGGCGTGGCGCGTGTTCAAGGACCCCAAGGCGTTCGCCGAGGAGCATCCAGAGCCGGCGCACGCCTAGCCACCTCGGGGAGCCCGATCGTCGGGTCCGCGGAGGCTGTGACGGCTGACGTCTCGGCCTAGCTGGGGGGCGCCGCCGGCGGCAGTGCGGGCGGTGGCGAGGCCGCGCCGCCACCCTGGGTTCCGAAGCCGTTCGTGCCGGGCAGTCGGTTGCCCGCGAGCATCTGCGCCAGGAACGCCGAGAAGATGTTCGAGCCGCCGTCGCTGCCGCCACCCACCACGATGTCCGGCGTGATCTTGAGCCCGGCCCCCGCGATCGCCTTCGCGACCTCGATGCCGAAGAGATTCGCCTGGCCGATGGCGTCCTGCTGACGGTCATACGCCTCCGCGGTGGCGTTGCCGATCGCGAGGATCTTCGAGCCCTCGGCGTTGCCCTCGAGTTCGACGGCGCGCGCCCGACCCTCGGCGCCGATGACCGTGGTCTGGCGGTCCTGCTCGGCGATCTGCACTCCGATTTGCGCTCGCACGAGGTTGATCTGCTGGTCTGCCTGCGCGCGCGTGTTCTCCGTCGCGATGCGCTCCTGCTCGGACTTCTGCTGCTCCTTGAACATCTCCTGCTGCTGCGTCGCGATGACGCGCCGCGTGTGGATGTGCATCAGCTCCTCGGGCAGGATGATCTGCGAGATCAGAACGCGCACACACTCGACGTGGTACTTCTCCATCTCCTCGCGAGCGCGCACCTCGGCCTTCTCCTGTTCGACGGCGCGGTCCTGCATGAACGACATCGCCTCGGTGGACGACGCCTGGTTGCGGAACGAGGAGTCGATCATCGGGTGGATGACGTGGTCGATGAGGTTCTGGACGGACCCGATCTTGGCCACCATCAGCGGCGCCTGCTCCGGGTGCACCCGCATGATCACCTTGACCGAGACCTTCATCTCGAAGCCGTCACGACTGATCACGGACAGCGGGTTGAAGAGCTGGATGCGCCGCGCGTCAGCCGCCTCGTCCGTCTGCGTCGAGGGGCCGGCCTGTTCCGTCACGATGGTGGTCTCCTCGGCCCAGTCCACCGTGAGGTTGGTCGTCGGGATGACGTAGGCGAGGTAGGCCCAGCGGTTGAGGTAGTACACGCCCGGCCCGGCGACCTCGGCCTGGATGCCACGGAAGCCCTGTGGCACGACGTAGCGCTCCTGGCCCTGCGCCAGCTGCTCCTGCTGCGGCCGCTCGGGCTCGGGGCCCACGTTGGAGACGAGGACGGCAACCTGTCCGCGCTGCACGACGGCCACGTCGTCCAGGTTCACGTCGAACATCAGCGGGTTGATGTAGTAGGTGCCGGGGCGCAGCAGATCGAGCTGCGGCCCGCGCTGGCCGCCTGCGGTAAGGAACGCCGCGCCGTCCTGGAAGTCGGTGTGCCCGGTCACACTCACGGCGACGAGTTCGCCCGCGGGCAACGGCTCGCCGTCCTTCGCCGTGACCTGCCCCACCATCGACGCCTCGATCACGGTCGCCGGGTGGAGGTCGACGCTGAAGAGGTCGGTGTTGAGGCGGTAGCGTCCGGGGAGGATGACGTCGATCTGAGGACCGCGCCCACCCTCGTTGGCGAGGAACGCCTCGCCATCCTGGAACGAGTTGTGCCCCGGGGTGCGCGTCGCCAGCAGCCGCCCGGGCTGGATCGGGACGCCATCGCGGGCGCTGACAACGCCGACCTGGTTCGAGGGGACGATGAGCGCGGGCTCGACGCGGATCCGGAAGAGGTACGTGTTGACTCGATACTGGCCGGGAGGCAGGACGTCGACCTGCGGCCCCTTCTGGCCGCCGGCGCGCAGGAAGGCCTCGCCGTCCTGGAACGAGTCGTGTGCGCCGATGCGCCGCGCGAAGATCCGACCCGGCGCCAGCGGGTTGCCGTCGATGGACTCGACGATGCCGACCTCGTTCTCGCCGATGACGATCATGGGGCGCTTCTGGACGCGGTAGAGGTAGGGGAACAGGAAGTGCAGGCCGGGCCGCAACACCCGGGCCTGGATCCCCACCTGCCCCGGCATCGCGATCACGCGGCCCTCGGGCAGGCCGGTACCAAAGTACCGCCGCTCGACGAGGCCGACCTCCTCACCTCCGATGTTCACCAGCGGGCGCCCGAGCAGTACGACCAGCACCAGCAGGGGCAGGCCGAATGACAGGATTGCGGGGAGCAGGGCGAACGAGGGTAGTTCCGGCATCGCGACCTCCGTGCCGACGCCCGTCAGGCGTCAGTGACACAATCGCGTGCTGCCGATGGGCTGTCCAGCCGTCAGGACCCGCATCCCCGGCCCGAGCCGGGTGATCCCCTACGTGATCTCGAGGGGGACGTTGGCGGCACAGAGGGGGCACGCGTCGGCGTCCCACGTCTGCATCTCCACCTCGGTCGCCGCGAAGAGCGGCACCCCGAAGTCGACCCGCCCACCGGAGCGGTCGACCATGACCGCGACACCCACGGGCACGCCGCCGGCCTTGCGCACGGCGTCGAGGGTCTCGCGGACGGAGCCGCCGGTCGTCAGCACGTCGTCCACCACAAGGGCGCGCTCGCCAGGCTCGAGCCGGAAGTGCCGCCCGATGCTGCGTCCGCTGTCATCGCGCTCCGCGATCACGCCTCGCAGTGCGAGGTGGCGCGCGACCTCGTAGGCGATGATCACGCCACCGGTGGTGGGCCCGACGACCAGCTGTGGATCGAGTCCGCGCCCGCCCTCCGCGAGGCGCCGGCAGACGACCTCGGTCTGCGGGGGCCACTGCAGGAGGTTGAACTTCTCCAGGTAGGCGTCTGAGTGGCGCCCGGACGCGAGCTGGAAGTGCCCGCGCAGGAACGCGCCCGCCTGCTCGAATGCCTCGACGATAACAGGGTCTATCGGGATGCTGAGCCGCCGTCCGACGCGGAGGCCTGCAGCGGGTGCGAGCTGATCCGACCGGCGGCTTCGAGCGGCCAGTATCGGAACTCGGCGCGGCCGATCAGGTGCTTCTCGGGGAGCATGCCCCAGGAGTGTGAGTCGTACGAGTTATTGCGGTTGTCGCCCAGGACGAACAGGTTCCCCTCGGGCACGGTCACGGGCCCGTAGGTGTAGTGCGGCGGTTCCGAGAGGTACGGCTCATCCGCGACCTGGCCATCGACGTACACGCGGCCCTCGCGGACCTCGACCGTCTGGCCCGGTACGGCGATCACGCGCTTGATGAAGTCTCGCTTTGGGTCCTGCGGGAACTCGAAGACGACGACGTCCCCCGGCTCAGGCAGTCCGAATGGTCGCCATGAATCGAGGAAGGGCAGCAGCGGGATGCTGATCTCGCGGAACGCGACCTTGTTGACGATTACGAGCTCGCCGTTGTGGAAGTTCGGCTCCATCGAGCCGCCGTCGACGATGAAGTTCTGGGCGACGCCTCGGACGGCGATGAACATGAAGAGCGCCAGCGCGATGACCTCGAGGGCCTCCGCCAGCCACTGGTAGGGGATGAGTGCGCGCGCTCGTGCCGCAGCGGATGGCTGTGGCGGGGCCCACGCGCGCGCCTGCCACTCGGCCTCCCACGGATCGAAGTCCGCTAGGCCCTGGTGGGTCGGTTCCGGTGCCAACGGTGACTGGACCAGCACCGGGTGCACCCGTGGCAGTTCGTGGCTGATCGGCTCGCGCATTGGTCCGAGTATAGCCCGGGCTCGGCTACCGACGTACGAACGAAGTGTGGTTGTTTGCGGGTCGACAGTTATGCAAGCGCGCTCGCGGCGCGGTCGTCATCGTCACGTCCGATGGGCGGCGCCGAGGAGCTCGATCCGTGCGGCGGCCGCGTCCGCGACCGCGCTCCGGGCGCGGCGCAGAGCCGGGCGGGGGTCTGCTTCGACACCCGCGGCGAGGGCACTCGAGAAGGCGCTATGGATCTCTGTCGAGATGTTGACCTTGCGAATGCCCGCGCGCACGGCCTCGCGTAGCTGCGCGAGGCGTACGCCCGACCCGCCGTGCAGCACGAGCGGCAGCCCACGCGTCGCTTCCCGCAGCGCCGCGACCAGATCGAGGTTCACTTCGCCAGCCAGTCCGTGCGCGGTGCCCACGGAGACGGCGAGCGAGTCGACGCGGGTGGCGTCGACGAACCGTCGGGCGCTCTCGGGGTCGGTGAGCACGCTTTCCGAGGTCGCGACGCCCGGTTCCCGACCGCCGACGTGGCCGAGCTCCGCCTCGAGCGCGATCCCGGCCTCGAGGGCGGCGGCGACCGCCTCCATGGTCTCGCGCTGGTTTCGCTCGAGGGGGAAGGTCGAGCCATCGAACATGAGCGAGGTGAACCCTGCCCGGATGGCCGCGCGCACCAGGTCGAGTGAGCCCGCGTGGTCCAGGTGGACGCCCACGGGCACGGCGGCCCGCGCCGCGAGCGCCCTCGCTGTGGCCGCCGCCACCTCGATGCCTCCAAAGTGCTCGATGTTCGCCGGGTTGAACTGGAGGAGGACTCCCGCCCGCAGTTGCTCCGCGGCGTCCAGCACTCCGAGGGCCAGCTCCAGGTTCGAGACGTTGAAGCCAGGCACGGCATACCGCCCGTGCTCGGCGGCCCGCAGCAGCTCGCGACCTGTCGTGAGTGGCACCTGGCACCTGCCCCGAGTTCCCGGCGGCTGAGTCGTCCGGCGCGTTCCGCTTCGCCCGTCGCGCCTCCAATGCTAACCTCGCGCGGGGGGCGGCTGACAGCGCAGCACGGAGGCGCGCAGAGCGCGTCCCGGGGGAGCCGGTCCCGCTTGGATCTCCAACAGCTCATCCGCAAGGCGCAGGGAGGCGATCTCGAGTCGTTCAATCGACTCGTGCTCCTGCACCAGGACCAGGTCTACAGCCTCGCGTTGCGGTTCATGGGGCGTCGGGCCGAGGCCGAGGACGCCGCGCAGGAGGCGTTCCTGCGCGCCTATCGCGCGATTCGCACGTTCCGGGGTGAGCACTTCCGCGCGTGGCTCCTGAGCATCACCGCGAACGCCTGCCGCGACGAGTTGCGAAGGCAGCGCCGGCGGCCCACGCGGTCGCTCGATGACCGCGGGCCCGATGGCGAGGCGGCCGCCCTCGACCCGGCAGACCCGGGGCCATCGCCGGAGTCGGTTGCGCTGAACTCGGACCTCCGCGCGGCGCTCGAACGGGCGCTGCTGCAATTGCCCGAGGAGTGGCGACTCGTCGTCGTGCTCGCTGACGTTCACGGGCTCTCGTACGAGGAGGTCGCCGAGGCGGCGCGGCTGCCGCTGGGCACCGTGAAGTCGCGCCTGAGCCGTGCTCGCGGGCGGATGCGCGACATCCTGACCGCCACCGGGGAACTCACACCGATCCTCGAGCGTCTTACTGGATAGGCCGCGCCGGTAGGCCGACTGGCCGGATGTGGAGCGAGTATTGCGGTGGCCCTGGCAGCGCGATGACCTGGAGGTCGACGGCGAACTGGCGCGCACGCCTGCAACGGAGCGCGACGACCGGCTGTCGGAGTACCTCGACGGAGCGATGTCGACGCCGGGACGTCGGGCCCTGGAGGCGGAGCTCGAGGTTGACGATGACCTGCGCGTGTCCCTCGAGGGGATGCGTGCGGTCCGCGCCGGGATGGGTGGACTCGGGCTCACGCGGGCACCGCGCTCGTTCACCATCGCGCCGACGGTGGCGCCGCGGCAGAGTGGCCTGCCGCGCCTCGAGTTGTACACGCGCCTGGGGGCGGCGGCAGCGGCGCTCGCGCTGGCGGTCGTGAGCGTGGTCCCATCCGTGACGGGCGGGGTGCGCGAAGAGGCGGCGCTGAGCGGTGCAGCCGACGTCGCGGCAACCTCGTTCCAGGAGTCGGCTTCGGATGCCCGGAAGCAGGCCGCCGAGGCGCCCGCAGCGGCTCCCTCGACGAGTGCCCGCTCGGCAGCCCCGGCGCAGGCGCCCCTCGAAGGCGGTGCGTCGGGAGCGGCGGGCACGGGCGGCGCCCTCGCCGCACCGGCAGCAGCACCGGGCGCGGCTCCAGGCGTCGTGCCGGCGGCTGCGCCCGCGTCCGCCCCGGCGCCTGCCGCTCCGGTCGCGCCGGCGGGCGCGCCGTCCGGCGGCGCCGCGCCGTCTGGCGGTGGGGCGAACAGCTCGGGCGTCTCGAATGGGACCGGCGGCTCGAGCGGCGCACCCTCGGCGTCACCTTCGGTCGCCACCGACGTCGCGCCCTCCGCGGAGCGCGAGCCCCTCAGGCCGGTCGAGCTGTCGCGCGGGGTTGCGAGCGCCGAGCTCGTCAGATACGCGCAGAACGCGCTGGGCGTTGCTGTGGTTGTGCTCATCGGCGCGACGATCGCGCTGTTTCTTCGACGGCGGGCCCTCACGTAGGGCGGACAGGGAGTACCTGGTGGAAGCTCAACGTGTCGGGTCGAGTCGCGCCTCGAGGCTGTTCGGTGTCGCCGTGCTGGCCGCGCTCGCGGTGGTCCTCGTGGGGTGCGAGTCGGAGACGACGGTCGTGAACTCTCCCGACCCCGGTGGCATCGCCGTGACGGGCACGGGCACCGTGACCGTCACACCCGATATCGCCCAGTTGCACCTCGGGGTGGAGGCGCGCGGCGCCACCGTCGCCGAGGTGCGTCAGGCTGCCGCTGTGGCGCAGGAGGCGGTGCGCGCCTCGCTCAAGCGGAACGGCATCGCCGATCGCGACATCCAGACCCAGGGTCTGAGCATTCACCCCGAATACGGCTCGCGCCCTATTCCTACGCCGACCCCGGCCTCGCCCCGCGCGGCTGGTGGCGGTGGGGTGAGCCCGAGCAACGAGCCAGGATTCTCGGGCGAGCCGGTGATCGCCGGCTACGTGATGACCAACACCGTGTCGGTGAAGGTGCGCAACCTCGATGCCGTCTCGAAGGTGATCGACGAAGCGGTTGCTGCCGGCGGTGACGTCGTGCGCCTCAACGGCATTGCGTTCGGTGTCGACGAGCCGGAGCGCCACGCCGCCGAGGCACGCGAGCTCGCGGTGCGGGATGCGCGCCAGCGCGCCGAGGCCCTCGCGAAACTCGCGGGCGTCGACCTCGGCCGGCCCCGCAGCGTGAACGAGTTCCTGGGCGGCGGTGGGCCGATCTCGGCCCGTGCCGCGCTCGGGGCAGCCGAGGCCGCCGTGCCGACCCCGATCGACCCGGGGGAGACGGAGATCACGATGCAGGTCAGCATCGTCTACGAGATCCGGAGCTGACACGAACCCCGTCGAGCCGCGGGCTCACGTCGGTGACCGCGCGGCGATACGATCGAGCAGGCTCACGGCAGTCGAGGGCGCGAGGTGATGCGGTGGTCCTGAGCGATCGCGATATCCGGGCGCAGCTCGACGCTGGGCGGCTGATCGTGGACCCGCTCGCGGAGGACGCTCTGCAGCCCGCCTCGGTGGACATTCGCCTCGACCGCGAGTTCCGCGTGTTCCGCAACCACCGCGAGTCCTATATCGATGTTCGGGCACCCGTCGACGGTCTCACGGAGCTCGAGGTGGTCGCCGACGACGAGGCGTTTGTGCTGCACCCCGGCGAGTTCGTGCTCGGCTCGACCCTCGAGCGGGTGGTCATTCCCGACAACCTGGTCGCGCGCGTCGAGGGCAAGTCGTCGCTTGGGCGGCTCGGGCTGCTGGTCCACGCGACGGCGGGCTACGTCGACCCCGGGTGGGACGGGCACCTGACCATGGAGCTCTCCAACGTCGCGAACCTGCCGATCAAGCTCTACTACGGGATGAAGATCGGACAGCTCTCGATTCATGAGCTGTCGTCGGCGGCCGAGCGCCCGTACGGCTCCCCCGGGCTGCACTCGAAGTACCAGGGGCAGCTGGGCCCCACCGCGAGCCGCGGCTGGGTGGACTACCGGCGCAACGAAGGCTGAGCCCCATGTCCGCGGACGGCAGTGCCGGTGCTCCGAGCGAGTTCATGCAGCTGGCGCTGTCCGAGGCGGAGCGCGCCCTCGGTACTACCTCTCCGAATCCCGCCGTGGGCGCGGTCATCGTGGCCGGGGGCGTGGTCGTGGGGCGCGGGCACACGCAACCGCCGGGTGCCGCCCACGCCGAGGTCGTCGCGCTCCGCGAGGCGGGGGAGCGCGCGCGCGGGGCGACCGCGTACGTCACTCTCGAGCCTTGCGCGCACCACGGCCGAACCCCTCCATGTACGGACGCACTCATCGCCGCAGGGGTCGCCGCCGTCCAGTACGCCATCGACGATCCCGATGTGCAGGTGAGCGGACGCGGTCGCGCCGCGCTCCAGGCGGCGGGCGTCAGCGTCGACGTGGGGGACGGTGCGGCTGCCAGCGCGCGCCTGCTCGAGGGGTACCTCAAGCACCGGCGAACCGGCCTCCCCGCGGTCATCGTGAAATACGCGGCGTCGCTCGACGGGCGAATCGCCGCCGCATCTGGCGACTCGCGCTGGGTCTCGGGACCGAGCACGCTCGAGTGGGCGCACCGCAATCGTCCCAGGCTCGACGCCATCGTCGTGGGCTCGGGGACCGTGACTGTCGACGACCCTCAGCTCACGGCCCGTCCGCCGGGCGCAGACGGCCCAGTGCACCAGCCGCTGCGAGTGGTGCTCGACGCTCGCGGCCGGACGCCTCCGAGTGCGCGTGTGCTCCGGCCGGGTGCGCCGACGCTGATCGCGACGACCGCGGCCTCCGCGCCCGCGTGGCGGGACGCGATGGCGGCGGCGGGAGCCGAGGTGCTGGTACTGCCCGCCGACGACGGGCACGTCGACCTGCGCGCTCTGCTCGCAGAACTTGGGCGGCGGGGCATGCTCACCGTGCTCTTCGAGGGCGGTGGTATCGTCCTCGGGTCGCTCTTTGACCGGAGACTGGTCGACCGGGTGCAGGCGGTGATCGCGCCGCTCATCATCGGGGCGTCCACGGCGCCGTCCGCTGTCGCGGGGCGTGGCGTCGATCGAATGGCGCAGGCGCCGAGGCTGCGCGACATCGAGGTCACACGGCTCGGCGACGACGTGCTCATCGAGGGCGTCCCGGTCTGGCCCGACCCGCCAGGCGGATAGCGGCGCGACATGCGGGGTCGAGCGGAGGCGTCGTGTTCACGGGCATCATCGAAGAGGTGGGGACGGTCCGCAGCCGCCAGGGCGGCGAGCTGGTCATCGGCTGCACCACGATCATCGAGGGGTCACGCCTCGGCGATTCGATCGCGGTCAACGGCGTTGACCTCACGATCCGCGCGATGGACGCCGACTCCATGACGTTCGATGTCATGCCTGAGACGTTCCGGCGCTCGAACCTCGTCGAACTCGCGCCCGGTTCCGAGGTGAATCTCGAGCGGTCGGTGCGCCCGAGCGACCGGCTGTCCGGCCACATGGTTCGCGGCGTGGTGGAAACGACGTGCACGCTGGACAGCCTCACGCCCGAGTCCGACGCGATCATCGCCCGGTACCGCGTGGCCCCCGAGTACTTGCGTTATATCGCGATGAAAGGGCCCGTCTGCGTCGACGGGGCCTCTCTGACGGTGATGGCGAAGGACGCCGAGTCGTTCTCGGTATCCCTGGTGCAGTACACGCAGGAACACACGAATCTCACGCGCCGCCGCCCCGGTGATAGCATCAACCTCGAAACGGACATCATCGCTCGCTACGTCGAGCAGATACTCGAGGCGCGAGCGGCGACCTGATGTCGGCGCCGACTCAGAGAGCGGGGCACTCGTGACAACCACCCGTGCGGGCGCGAAGCCGCCCACCTCGCGGAAGCCGAAGGCGGCCTCGGGCGCCACGCCAAAGGCCAGGGCGCGTGCCGCGAACACGACGCTCATGTCGGTGGAAGCCGCCATCGAGGCCTTCCGCCAGGGACAGCCGCTGATCATCGTTGACGACGAGGATCGCGAGAACGAAGGGGACATCTGTGTCCCCGCCCAGTTCTGCACGACCGAGCTCGTCAACTTCATGGCGACCGAGGCGCGCGGCCTGATCTGCGTTCCCCTCGAGGCGTCGTGGTGTGATCGACTGGACCTCCACCCGATGGCAGCGCAGAACAACGCGCCGCTCGGGACGGCCTTCACGGTGAGCGTGGAGGCACGCGACGGGGTGACGACGGGCATCTCCGCGGCCGACCGCGCGCGCACGATCCAGGTGCTCGCCGATCCGACCAGCGCGGCCCGCGACCTGACTCGACCCGGACACATCTTCCCGCTGCGCGCTCGCCCCGGTGGCGTCCTGGTGCGCGCAGGGCAGACCGAGGCGTCCGTGGACCTCTGCCGGCTCGCCGGGCTCGAGCCAGCCGCCGTGGTGTGCGAGATCATGAACCCCGATGGCTCAATGTCGCGGATGCCGCAGCTCGAGCGTTTCGCACGCAAGTTCAAGATGGGCATCGTCACGGTCGCCGACATCATCTCGTACCGCCTTGCTCACGAGCGGCTGGTCGAGCGTGTCGAAGAGGCCCAGCTGCCGACGCGGTTCGGGACGTTCCGCGCCGTCGGCTACCGCACGCTGCTGGACACCAAAGAGCACGTGGCCCTCGTGATGGGCGAGCTCACGCCCGGCGAGCCGACGCTCGTCCGCGTGCATGACCAGTGCCTGACGGGCGACGTGTT
>CADEHD010000025.1 GCA_902827055.1 uncultured Chloroflexota bacterium
GGTTGTAGGTATACAGGTACCCCTCGGGGTAACCGACGCGGTCCGTCGCCGGCGCTGGCCGAGGCGTGGGGGTCGCGCTCGGTGCGCCCGCGGGAGGGGTGGCAGCCGCTGCGGGAGCGGAGGGGGTGGGCGTCGGCGGGGCGGGGTCGAGCCTGCTGATCGAGCCGGCGGCGCTGCACGGCTGCAGGACGAGGGGTTCCGGTGTCGCCGTCGCGGCCACGGAGGAGGCTCGTGGTGGCGGCTCGGGGCCGGCGCCCTGTTGGCAGGCTCCGGCAAGCAGGAGCGCGGCCCCCGCCACGAACGCGAGGCGCCATGCGGTGCTGATTCGGGCCACGGTTCCCTCCAGTCATGCGTCGCTCACCCTCTACTAGGTGAGACGCGCACGATTGGACGCATCCGGCCCCGTCAGGGCGCGCTCCACGCGAGGACGGTCTCCACGCTCCCGTCGGCGCCTCGCCGCACCACGCGTGCTGCCTCGAATGGCGGCGGATCGCCCGGGAAGTCGACCACCAGCAACCCGAACCCGGTGCGCTCGACGCGCAGCAGCCCGACGTCTCGCTCCTCGCCGCCGACGGTGAGTGTGAGCTCGTAGGTTGAGTCGTCCGCCAGCGCCTCGAGGCGGCCCGCCATCGCCACCAGGTGTGGAATTCCCGGCCGGGTGTAGACCTTGCCGTACGCCGTGGACCCGGTAGTGGAGCGCAGCAGGCGCTTCACCGTGTTCGCCCCGTCGACGACCTCGAGCACGACTTCCTGACGCTCCACCATCCCGGACAACTCCTGGCGAAGCTGCCGCTCCTGTGCCTCGGAGTGCGACACCCGCCCGGTCCAGAAGCCCAGCGCTCCGACGAGCAGCACCACGAGCGCGAAGACGGCCGCGCGCGAGGGCGCACGCAGAGGGGTGCTTCGCGCGTGCCTCCGCTCCGCGGTCGGCTGCACTACCGGCGAGGCCGCTGGCGGGGGGCGCAGTGGGGGGAGCGCAGCCGCGTCGTCGGCATCGGCCGCGACCAGTAACGCGAGGCCCTCAGCAGGGTCGCGCAGCATGGCGATGCTCCGCAGGCAGATCTCGCAGTCGGCGATGTGTGCCTCGAGGGCGTGCGCCTCGTCGGGTTCCAGTGCCCCGAGGACGTACGCCTCGAGCTGCTCGACGGCGACGTCGTGGTTCACGCCCAGCGCTCCCCGGCGACGATCGGTGTCCTGTCGTGGCCGTCCGCGTACGCCCGGCGCAGCTTTTGCATCCCGAGCTGCACGCGGCGCTTTACCGTGCCGAGCGGCCATCCGGTGACTTCCGCGATCGCGGTCTGGCTCAGTCCGCCGAAGTATGCGAGCAGGAGGACGCGCCGCTGCTCGGCCGGGAGTGTCGCGAGCGCACGCTGGAGGGCCGCTGCCTGCTCGCCGAGGACCGCGCGCTGTTCGGGTCCCGGCGCCGTGTCAGGCCGACCGAGGAGCATCGCTCCGATCGCCTCCGAGGCAGCGACCTGCGCCTCGCGTCCGCGCCGCCGCAGGACCCGAATGCACTCGTTGCGCGCAATCGTGAGGAGCCAGCCTACGAAGTGGCCGCGGGCCGGCTGGTACTGGGCCGCCTTCAGCCAGAGCGTCGAGAACACCTCCTGCAGCACGTCGTCCGCTTCCGCGGCACCGACCATGCGGCGGGCCAGGCCCCTCACGAGCGGGCCATGGCGCTCGTAGAGCGCGTGGTAGGCGCCGACATCGCCCGTCGCGACGCGGGCAACGTCGCCCTCGTCGAGTGCTCTGCGCGCAGACGCGACCGGATCGGAATCATCCACGCTCCGGTATACGAGACGGGCCCTTGGTGGAGATCCATCGTCTGCGCCAGAGGCGGGCGAGTGGGGCGCGATACTCACCCGCCGAGGTGCACCACGCAGCCCGGACTGAACGCCGGTGCTTCACCTTCCGAGAGCACGACCGGCGCCACGCCGACACGCGTCGCGATGCGCTCCGAGAGCTCGTTGAGGGCCGCGCGGTCGAACGCGTCGTGGCTCGACGTGACGCGGCGCGCGCCATCGACGAGGAAGAGCGCCGGCGTGCACTCGATGCCGTACGCGCGCGCGGTCGCGCCCGCCTCGTCCGCAAGGACGCGGAACGACACGCCCGAGCGCTCATAGAAGGCGGCTGCGGCCTCACTCCCATCGAGCGAGATCGCCAGCACGGGGCAGTCCGCCGCGTACGCCTCGGCCATGCGGTCCCAGAAGAGGTAGCTCAGGTCGCAGGCGCGGCAATCGAGGGAGAAGAACACCACGAGCGCCTGTCCTCGGCCCAGCGCTGCTGCGAGCGAGCTTGGCGTGCCCTCGGCGTCGGTGAGCGTGAAGTCGGGTGCAGGGGCGCCCGCGGCGAGGATGCTCATCGTTCGACCGCTGCCCTTCCCGTTCGACCGTTGACGAGGCGCGAACACAAGCGTAGCGTCCCCGGACATGATGGATGTGGTGCCCCCGCACCAGATCCGGGGTTCCTACGAGGGAGCGACATGCGGACCAAACTCGTTTCGCTGGACGAAGCCGCCTCGATCGTTCGTGACGGCCAGAAAGTGGTGATGAGCGCCGGGTTCGAGCACAGCCCCATGGCCATGCTCCGGACCCTCGCGCGCAAGGGTGTGCAGGACCTGCACACGATCGGGCTGGTCGGAGGGTCGATTAACCTCGACTTCCTCGTCGGCACCGGTCAGACGAAGACACTCGAGTGCTGCAGCATTGGGTTCGCGCCGTTTGCGCGCGAGGCGCCCAACTTCGACCGCTACCTCAAGGCCGGTCGGATCTTCGCGATGGACAACACCTGAGGCGTCCACTATTCAATGGTCCAGGCTGGATCAATGGGCGTCCCCTACATCCCCGTTCGCGGCCTTGCCGGCACCGACGTGTTCGAGCGCCGTCCCGACATGATGCTCGCTCCCAACCCCTTCGACCCGAATGAAGTCACAGTGGTCGCGCTCGCGCAGAACCCTGACGTGGCGATCCTCCACGGCCTGAAGGCAGACCGCGAAGGCAACGCGATCCTGCGCCGCTTCGGCGAGGACGTGATGGTCGCGCAGGCCTCGCGGCGCACGATCGTGACGGTCGAGGAGATCGTCGACAAGGTGACCCCGGAGGACACCTCCGGCCAGTTCATCTCCTCGATTAACGTGACCGCCGTGGTGCACGCTCCGATGGGCGCGTACCCCACCGCGGTGCCCGGCCTGTACAACCGAGACGACGCGCACATCCGCCGCTACGTGGATGCGTCCGTCAGCGACGAGGCGTTCCGGGCGTACCTCGATGAGTACGTACTCGGCCTCACCGAGGACCAGATCCGCAACCGCCAGGCGTTGCCCTCGGCGAAGTAGTCCCTCGCGAGTATGCACGGGGCGATCGTGCCAATGCTCGATCGCCCCGTGCCGTGGTCGGGCGCTCGACCCGCCGCTGGAGGAGCCTCCCATGCCTGCCGGTGCCGTCGACCTGAGGTGCAACACCGAGGAGTTGCTGGCGATCCTCATGTCCCGCGAGGTGCGCGACTGGGAGATCTCCGCGTGCGGGGCGGTCTCCATGATCCCCGCCGCGGCGTTGCTGCTCGCCGAGGCGACGCACGCCCCGCATGCGGAGATCATCATCCTTGGATCGGACGAGCTGAGTCACAATCTCGGGAAGGACATCCACTTCCTGACGCAGCGCGGGCAGCTCGAGCTGTTCTTCCACAGCGCGCTGCAGTTCGACGCCGAGGGCAACTTCAACCTGCACGTCATCGGCGACCCGAACGCGCCGGACAGGCGTCTCCCCGGCGGCTACGGCTCAGGCCTCATGTCCTACATGGCGAAGCGCATCCTGTTCTTCCGGACGGAGCACAACCCACGTACGTTCGTGGACAAGGTTGACTTCGTCTCGGGTGCCGGTGTGACCGACGAGCGCATCCAGCGCTCGACCGAGCCGTTCAAGGTCTTCACGCCGATGGCGGTGCTGCGCTTCGATCGAGATACCGCGCGCTATACCCTCGAGTCCGTGCACCCGGGGTTCACCGCCGAGGACGTGCAGGCGCAGACCGGCTTCCCCCTCGTGGTCCCGGATCCCGTCATGGTCACGCCTGCACCCACGGACGAGGAGCTGAGTACGCTCCGTGGCGAGGTGCGAGATCGCATGATCTCGACGGGGACGTACCCAGAGTGGGCCCGAGAGGTGCTGCGCGCCCCGTAAGGCCGCGTACCTGACTATGGCGGCCCGCCCTGCGCCGCGGGGCGCGCCGGTATCGAGAGCAGCTCGACCTCGAAGTTGAGTGGCAGGCCGGCGAGCGGGTGGTTGCCATCGACGGTCACGGTGTCTGGCGTCAGGGCGGTGATCCGCGCCGGACGGCCCCCGACGAGCGCCACCTCGTCTCCCACGCGCGCGTCCTCCGGCGCTTCGGCTCGAGGCGCCACGAAGACGAGGGCGGGATCCGACTCGCCGTACGCCTCCGTGATGCTGAGTCGGATGCGCCGCGTCTCGCCGGGCTGCATCGGATAGATCGCCTGCTCGAAGGCCGGGATCAGCTGGCCCGCGCCCAGGACAAAGAAGCGCGCCGTACGACCGCGCGACGTGTCGAACGTCGTGCCGTCGTCGAGGGTGCCCACGTAGTGCAGCTCGACCAGGTCCCCGGGCCGCGGCATCGTCACCTCGATCGTTGCGGGCGAATCGTACAATGCGGGCCGCGACACGCTGGGAGAGGCCTCACGATGCAGCACACCACCTCCGATTCGATTCGCGGACCGCTCCGAGGCGGCGCGGTGGACCACGAGGACCTGGAGCTCGAGGCCGCGGACGGCAATCGCTTCGCGGCGTTTGGCGCGTGGGCGTCCGATCCCGAGGGCCCCGCGATTGTCATCCTGCCCGACGTGCGCGGCCTCCACCCGTTCTACGAGGAGTTGGCGCTCCGGTTTGCCGCGGCCAACTTCGACGCGATCGCGTTCGACTATTTCGGCCGCACGGCGGGCGTGGCAAAGCGTCCCGAGGGCTTCGAGTTCATGCCGCACGTCGCGCAGTGCACGGTGCCCGGCATCTCCGCCGACGTGCAGGCGTGCGTTGACCGCCTCCGCTCGCGCGCGGGCCACGAGACGCGGCCGGTGTTTACCCTCGGATTCTGCTTTGGCGGCGGCAACTCGTGGATCATGGCGCAGACGGTGCACGGGATCGCCGGCGTCGTCGGGATGTACGGCTCGCCGACCCGCCCTCAGCGCGACGGGTCGCAGCCCGTGATCGAACGGGTGCGCGACTTCCGCACGCCGTTGCTGGGCCTCCTCGGTGGCGCCGACCAGGGGATCACCGCGGATGACATCGAGACGTTCGATCGCGCCCTGACGGCGGCCGGCGTCGAGCACAAGCTCGTCACGTACCCGGGCGCCCCGCACTCGTACTTCGATCGTCACTTCGCGGACTACCCGGCTGAGGTGGACGACTCGTGGCGGCGCATTCTGGACTTCATGCAGAGCGGCACCTACTGGGCCAGCTGAGGGCGCTACCTCGATTCGCTGGTGTCGCACCTCTGGAGCCGCCCAGCAACGAGCGGGTTTGCAGTCCGAAGCGGCGGCCCCCCAGCGGTAGTCGGCTCCCGCAGTGGGTGAGATCCTGCCACAGGCATCGGTGGATTCGATGTCCTCGAGGCCGGCCGTCCCGGACGTGACGCTTCGTTGTGGCGGTACGCCTGAAGCGAGGAGCGCGACGACGTGACGGAGCCGCAGACCCGGGCCTACCGCGACGGTGCGCTGGATGCCCAGGGCTTCCCCCTGTCGGCCGTTTCGGAGCACCTCGAGCGCTCGGGCACCTTCCTCTGGATCGACTTCCTCAGCCCGTCCAGCGACCAGCTGCACGAGCTGGCGCGCGAGCTCGGGCTGCACGAGCTCGCCGTCGAGGACGCGCTTGGTCCGCACCAGCGGCCAAAGCTCGACCACTACGACACGCACCTGTTCCTCTCGAGTCACGCCGTCCGCGTCGATCGCGAGCGGGGGGAGCTCGAGGAGGTCGAGGTCGACGCCTTCATCAGCAATCGCTGGCTCGTCACGGTACGCAAGGGCGACGGCTTCTCGATGGATGAGGTCGTGGGTCGGTGGGATCGGTCGCCCGCACTCGCGGGGCACGGCGTAGGCTTTCTGCTCCACGGCCTCCTCGATGTGATGGTCGATGGCTACTTCGACGCGGTCCAGGAGTTCGACGAGTACTACGACGACGTGAGCGGCTCGCTGTTCTCGGAGCAGGCGTTGCTCCCGATGCAGCAGCGTCATTGGTTCCAGATGCGCCAGGCGCTGGTGCGCGTGCATCGCCTTGCGGTGCCCATGCGCGAGGCGGTGAGCGCCCTGATGCGACACCAGGAGTCGGTGATCACGCCGGACCTCTTCCCGTACTACCAGGACGTGTACGACCACGTCCTGCGGGTGACAGAGTCGACCGACGCCCTCCGCGACCTGGTCGCCACGATCGTCGAGACCAACCTCACCCTGCGCGATTACCGGCAGAACCAGATCATGAAGCAGGTGACAAGCTGGGCGGCGATCATCGCGGTACCCACGCTGATCACGGGGTACTACGGCATGAACGTCCCCTACCCCGGCGCGGGCGACGTGTGGGGCGTGGCCTCATCTGCGGTGCTCATCGTCGTGATGTCAGGCGGTCTCTGGATGCTCTTCCGCAGCAAGGACTGGCTCTAGGGCGCGTGGACTCGGCGCCGCGGGCCTTGTCGGGCTACGCGCCGAGCGGGGCATCCGCGATGACCTCGGCGGCGCGCAACGCCTCGATCTCCGCGTCCGAGTAGCCACCGAGTTCGTGGAGGATCGAGGCGTTGTGCTCGCCGAAGCACGGCGCCGGTCGCACCGCCTCGAAGGGCCGGTTCGCGAGGCGCCACACCGGCCTCGAGGTCAGGTGGGTGCCTGCCTCGGGGTGTGTGTAGCTCGGGAAGAACGCGCGCGCCGCCAGGTGCTCGTCGCGGACGAGCATGAGCGGTGACAGGACCGGCATCGCACTGACGCGCTTCGCCTGGAGGCGGCGCGCCGCGTCCCACGCCTCGAGGCCGCGCGCCCACTCGCCAAGCACGGCGTCGATGTCGCCCGCCGCGGCGTGCCGTCCCGCGGCCGAGTCGTACTCGGGACGGTCGAGTCGTGGGTCCGCGACGACGGCACGCAGGGCCTGCCACGCCGCGTCGCTGTCCACCGCGATCGCGAGCCACGTGTCATGGAACTCACCGATCGGGTTGCCGAGGATGTCCGCCTGGATGCGTCCGGCATCGTCTCGAGCGCGATAGACGCCGTGTGGCGCCATGTCGCTGTCGCGGTTGCCGATGCGCACCGGGAGCGGATGACCGAGGGCCTCCGCCAGCAGGAACTCGCCGATGAAGCCCACGATGTTGTCTCGCTGCGTGACCACGACGTGGCTGCCCTGCCCGGTGCGCTCTCGTTGCCAGAGCGCGAGCGCGGTGGCGCCCGCGGCTGCGATGCCGCCTGTCGGGTCGCCGTAGGAGATGCCGCTCTTGTGCGGAGGGCCTCCCTCGTAGCCCTGCAGCGCGACGAGGCCCCCCATCTGCTCGATCGTCGGGCCGAATCCCACTCGCTCGGCCTCGGGGCCTGTCTGTCCGAAGCCGGGCATCTGCACGAGGACCACGCGCGGGTTGATTCGTTGCAGGTCGTCGAACCCCAGACCGAGGCGCTCGGCGACGCCGACGCTCCAGTTCTCGATCACCACGTCGGCGTGCGCCACGAGGCGACGGAACGCCTCAATGCCTGCAGGTTTCTGCAGGTCAAGCGCCATCCCTCGTTTGCTGCGGTTGTACTCGTTGAAGTACGGGGCCTTGTTGTACGAACGGGGGTCGTCACCGCGACCGACGCCGCGTACCCCGTCCGGGAAGCGCGGTCCCTCGATGTGGATCACATCCGCGCCCATGTCCGCGAAGAACCGCGTCGCGTACGGTCCCGCCCAGATCTGCGTGAGGTCGAGGACGCGGATGCCATCGAGCAGCGGCCGGCTCGACGACGCGTCGGGTGCGACTCCCGACTGCGCTGACGCACCGCTGCTGCCCGAGGTGCCGGCCATCGTGGACCGACGGCTCTCGAGATCGGCCAGCACCTCGGCCGTGTGCTCACCGAGCAGCGGCGCGCGTCTCGCGCTGCCCCGGTCGCCGTCGATGGCGAACGGGGCGACGGGCAGCGGATGTGCACCGAGCACCGGGTGTTCGACGGTTTGCCAGAAGCCGGACTGCACCAGCGACGGCCAGGCGAGGAGTCCCGCCGGGGTGGGGATCAACGAGAACGGGGCGCGGAACCGCCCGGACTCCTCGAAAATCTCCTCGCTGGTGCGCGCGGTGGTCCACTCGGTGATCAGCGCGCTCACGATGTCGTTCGCCGGCGAGTCGCCGGTGAGGTTCGCGTACGTGGGATCGCCCTCGAGTTCGGGATGACCGATCGCGCGAAACACGGAGCCGGTCTGGCGAGCCATCGCGGCCACGCCCACGTGGCCGTCAGCACTCGGGTAGATGCCCCAGACGGCGCGCATCTGGTTCCCGGTCCGCTCGGCATCCACGCCGCGCACCATCGCGTTCGGCCCGGCGCCCTCGAGACTCGCCGCCTGGGCCTCCTGCAGCGAGATATCGATGTGCTCTCCGGTCCCTGTGCGCCGGGCGGCGTAGAGCGCCGTCATCGAGGCGGCGAAGCCGTGCAGCCCGCCCTGGTAGTAGGCCTGGTGACCGGCGGTCTTCAGCGGCGGCGACTCGGGGTCGCCGCAGAGCATCATCTGGCCGCCCGCCGCGAACGCGGTCAGTGCTGTGGCGCGCCAGTCGGCCAGCGGCCCATCGAGGCCGAACGGCGTGATCGAGCAGACGACGAGCTATGGCCGGAGTCCAAGCGCCTCGGCGAGTTCCCGCCGGAAGCGCCCGTCGTCGATGACGAGGTCGGCGCTGAGGACGAGGTCGAGGCGCGCCGCGTCCTCCTCCAGGACGACGCTTCGCTTCCCGGCGCCGAGGTAGGCGAAGAGCAGCCCTGCATCGGGGCCGTCGCCGACGCGCGGCGAGCTCCAGCGGGTCGGGTCGCCCCCAGGGGGCTCGACCTTGATGACGTCCGCGCCGAGCAGTGCAAAGAGCCGGCCCGCGAAGCCGCCGGCGACGTCACCGGCAAGCTCGATGACCCGCAACCCCTCGAGCACGGTTCGCCCCCTCGCCTCCACATGCGTGGTGCGGGTGGATAGTAGTGTCCCCGCGTCCCGCCGCGTCGTTGACGTGATTCGCCCGTCCTGTGCGCTCTCGAGGCACACTACTGGTGTAATCGCGTACTCCCGAAGCTCGCGGGCGAGGGGTAACACGGATGCCTTCGGCCCAGAACGTGGTACGGTGACTGCACCGCCGGATGAGAGATCCTCTCCCTCGCGGTTCGGCTGCCGATCTTCCCGGCTGACATGCTGCTCAAACCTGAGCCCGGAAGAATGCACCTGAGGCCGCGCGCCACCACCACTCGCGCACCCTGCTTCCGGTTCGTCGGCCATTTCGAGTAGCACGAATGCCAGCCGCGCAGCTGTCGCGCCCTGTCATTCGCATTCCCCGCGACAGCCAGGAATCGAGTGTGTTCCGCGTGTCCATTCTCGCCGCCTTTCGGCGGCGCTCATCGGAAGATGAGTCCACTTCATTCGAGTCCGATGCGACCGACGTCGCAGTATTCGACGCTCCGCTCGAGCCATCGACCGGCTCGTTCGAGGAGCTCGGGATCGCCTCAGACCTCGCCGAGGTGCTTGCGCACCAGGGGGCAGTGAGCCCCTTCCCGGTGCAGGTCCTCACGATCCCGGACGCCATGGCCGGTCGCGATGTCTGCGGCCGCGCCCAGACCGGCTCCGGGAAGACGCTCGCCTTCGGGCTGCCGCTCATCGAGCGCACCACGCCCTCGAAGCGTCGCCGCCCGCACGCGCTGATCCTCGTGCCGACTCGTGAGCTGGCCACGCAGGTGGCGACCGCGCTCACGCCGCTGGCCGCCGCGCGCGGCCTCTGGCTCGCGCCTATCTACGGCGGCGTCTCCATGGTGCGGCAGATCCGCATGCTGACGCAGGGCGTCGACATCGTGATCGCCACGCCGGGTCGCCTCAACGACCTGATCGAGCGCGGTGAGATCTCGATGGCCGCGGTCAAGTTCGTCGTCATCGACGAGGCCGACCAGATGTCGGACATGGGGTTCCTGCCCCAGGTGCGCCGCATTCTCGACCTGACCGAGGGGCATCCCCAGACACTGCTGTTCTCGGCCACCCTCGATGGTGCGGTCGGCGAGCTCGTGCAGCGCTACCAGCACGACCCGGTCCACCACCAGGTGGAGTCGGACGCGCAGGACGTCAGCACGATGGCGCAGCGCTTCGTGGTGATCGATCCCTCTGACATGGTCGACGCCACGGTCGACATCTGCGCCAGGGCAAAGCGCAGCCTCGTCTTCGTCGCGACCACCCACGGGGCAGACCGCCTGGTGCTGGCGCTCGAGCACGCGGGGCTCAAGGCATCCGCGATTCACGGGCGTCTCTCGCAGCCCAAGCGCGAACGCACGCTCGCGCAGTTCCGGTCGGCTTCGGTGAACGTGCTCGTGGCGACGAACGTTGCGGCGCGCGGCATCCACGTCGATGACGTGGACGTCGTGGTCCACTACGACCCGCCGGAGGACGCCAAGGTCTACCTCCACCGTTCCGGCCGCACCGCGCGCGCCGGCGCCGGTGGCCTGGTAGTCACGCTCGTCCAGCCTCAGCACGCGCTCATGATGACGCGGCTGCAGCGGGAGATCGGGCTCGACCAGGAGCTCATCCAGATGCGTCCGGGCGATCCCCGGCTCGCGGACCTGGGTGGCTGGGAGCCTCCGACGGCCCGCTACGCGCCCGAGACGGGGCGTTACAACATGTCGCCGGTACGCGGTCGGGGCGGCCCCGGCGCGGGGCGCGGTCAGGGCGGCGGACGTCCGTCGCGGCCCGGCGCGCCGAGTGGGTTCGCAGGTCCGAGGACCAACCGCAACAAGCGAACCGGCCCGCCTCGCGGCGTGGTGCGCGGACGCTAGACATGACCGGTGGGAGGACGGCATCCGTCCTCCCACCGTCAGACTCAGGTCGCCGTCTCGCCCTCCGCGCAGCAGATATCGAGTATGGTCAGCCATTCGCGGTTGGCCGTGGTAACGTGAATACGCGAAGCGTTTCGCGCCTCTCAGATCTCCGCCTTGCGTTTCTCGCTGAGCGCCTCGTCGAGCCTGAGACACCCAGACCACGGGTGGTGGTCGCAGTGTCGGTTCGACCGACGAGGAGCTTATGGCCCAGAAACTGTACGTTGGCAATCTTCCCTATAGCGCAACAGAGAACGAGATCGAGCAGCTGTTCCGCCAGCACGGCGACGTTGCCTCGGTCTCCCTCCCCACCGACCGCGACACCGGTCGCGTCCGTGGCTTCGGCTTCGTCGAGATGGCCAGCCCCGAGGGCGCATCGAAGGCGATCGCCGCGCTGAACGGCACCGACTTCAAGGGCCGCGCCCTCAACGTCAACGAGGCTCGTCCTCGTGACGAGGGTGGTTCCCGTGGCGGTGGTGGCGGCGGCTACGGCGGTGGCGGCGGTGGTGGGGGCGGTTACGGCGGTGGCTACGGTGGTGGACGCCGCTAGCACGCGACAATCCGGCCGGCCGTCTCGGCTGGCCCTGCATTCAGCCGTCCCGGGGTTGTCCAGCATGCCTGGCAACCCCGGGACGGCGTACCCTCGCGTGCGTCTTCTCGAATCCTTCGGAGTGTCGAATGGACGGCGTACCTCGCGCACCCCACACCGGAGTGCGATGCCCTCGGTGCAATAGCCTCTTGATCGGCGCCGCTCGATCCTGCGTGGTGCACGGCGACCAGCTCGATGTCGGTGGTCGCGCCCCTGCACTCGAGACAGTGGCGGACCAGCTGCGCCACGGTCGAGGCGGTACCGCCCGTTGAGCGAGTCTGCGGGCCGCCTCGCGGCGGTTCGCACTCCCCTGTACCTCAGCCTCGCGGCCGCGCGCGCCCTCGAGTGCAATGGCTGCGGCGACTGCTGCGACTCCCGTCGGACCGATGGCTTCTGGACGTGGGGCGACTTGCCCGCCGACCAGTACCGCAGCCTCTGCGGCGGCGAGCCGCTGATCATCCCGCTCGAACGCGTCGATGGAGACTGGCGCGACCGCCCCTACGAAGCGGCTGACGCCTCGGCGCTGAGCGGGTCACGCTTCCGTTGCACCGCGTTCCTGCCCCAGCCCGATGGTGGAGGCCGCTGCGGACGCCACCAGCTCCCGCGCCCGGACAAGTGCGGCGAGTTCCCCGTGTGGGGCGCTGACATCGACACGAGGCTGGCGGCCGACGGCGAGGTGGAGGTCCAGGCGGGTTCCTTCCCACGCTGCACCTGGTTCGGCGCGGTCATCGTGCGGGACGACGATCCCCGCCTCGTGACACCGCCCGCCGAGGTGCAGTCGTGACTTTGCCGCCCCCGCGCCTGCAATCGTGCCGATGCGCGCGCCGCAACCTGCGTGCCTGCGCTCTGGAGGAACTACGTTGACCAGTGACCGACTCGCGCTCCGGCGCGCCTATGAGACTGCGACATCGCGTTACCGCTCGATGTACGAGCGCTACTTCCCCGTCGAGGTGCTGGGCAGCCGCCCGGCGCTGCCGATGACCTCCGAGGTGCATCTGGAGCTCACCCGGCTGGCCGCGGAGCGCGACGCCGCACGCGCGGCCTACGAGCGGTCGACGGCAGAGCCGAACAAGGAAGCGTCCGCCTAGCCCGCACTGGTTGGTCGCCCTCGCGCGTGCCTGCGCGCTTCTCGATGCCTCCGCACGGCCCGCGCCGTTCCGGGGGCGTCCTTGTCTCACCCGATCTCCGCACGGTCTCGAGGGTTCGCCGCGCGCGCCCTCGATGGCTGCCGCCCGCGGCCCGAGGCCGCTCGCCACGGCAGGCACGACCGCCGCTCGGCCCGGCTGCTTGCAGATCCGTGGCGACTGGGCGGAGCGTAAGTTTATTGTTGCGTGTGGGGATTCATCTGATAGAGTGCTGTATCAGTTGAACGGTTCCGCAGCGCGGAACTCTTCAACAGAGGGCTGGCACTCGGCCAACCCTCGCGGATTGGCCGCAACAAAGCGGCCCCGAAGCGGCTGCAACCGCTCCGGGGCCCGGTGCAAGGGGCACGTTTGGACCCGCCCTTGCGCGCGACAGTATAGTCGCGCGCAGACTCTTACGGCTCGCTGGCGAGCCTGACGAGTCGCTGCTTGCGGGTCGCGTTGCCTCCCACTCAGGTGGGGTGACGGACCCGTTCTTCGTGTCCGCCCCTCGCACCGGCCTCGAAAGGAGGCGCCGAGGGAGCAACGGACGCGAGTCCACGGGCGACTCCCACCTTGCCCGTTTCGAGGCGGCTGTGAGCGGATGGCGACGTGCGACGTCGCTCGGCTCTTCCTCCTCCAGCTCGCAAATCCACGATCACCAATCGACGATGAGCGCCCCGCAGCCACGGATGGCAGCGGTGGCACAGGAGGTTTTCCAGGATGAAGCGACTTCTCGCAATCGGCGCCGTGTCGGTACTCGGTGCCCTCTCGATCGCATCCGCCGCAGCCCTGACCGTCAACGGCGGCGCGGTGCAGGCGGGCCAGGACAACACGCTCGCCTGTGACCCCAATGGCGTCGAGATCGCCTACACCTTGGGCGTTTTCGCCCCGGCCGCGCCGCCCAACTCGGGCTTCCCTGTCACTGGCGTGAGCGTCAGCGACATCGACGCGAACTGCGTCGGGAAGACGATCGACGTCGTCCTGACCAACCTCGCCGGGGCGCAGATCGCGACTGGATCCATTGCAATCGGCGGGACCCCGCAGGCGGTTGTCACCGCGCCGGCGGTCGATGCGTTCCTCGTTGAGGACGTGCACATCGCCATCCACTAGTCACTAGCAGCGGGGGCCTGACCCTTTCGGTCTGGCCCCCGGCGATCTGAGGGCGCCCAGTGAGACATCGACTCGTCTCTCTTACCGCTGGAGCCGTCACCATCAGCCTGTTCGCTGGTGTGCTTGGCTCTGCTGCAGCGCTTGCAGTGGGAGGCGGACTGATCCAGGCGGGGGCCGACAACGACCTGAAGTGCGATACGAACGGCGTCAACGTGCAG
>CADEHD010000026.1 GCA_902827055.1 uncultured Chloroflexota bacterium
GCACAGCACCATCAGGACCTTGAGCTGCTTCATCGTCAGGTCGAGCTCCAGCCAGGGCTCGGGCCCGAGCTGGCTCGAGGCCTGCATCATCTGGAGGATCTGGTCCGGAATCGCGCGGATGAGCTCATCGCGCGCGTCCGAGGCCTCGGGAGTGGGTTCGCTCATAAGACGAAGATAATATCTGTCGCTGCGAAACTCTATGTTGCAGCAAGCATCCTACCGCATACAGGCGATGGGACCATAGTCCCATGCGACGCGGCCCGATGAGCCCTCGCAACGTCGCGCCTGACCCTCATATATCGCGCCCCCCGCACAGCCGCCGACGCCCCGTGGGGTCGCAGGATGGAGAACGGAGTGCGCCGTGGCGTCTCCCTCGAGGGGGATCTGTGCCCCGGCGAGCCGAATCCCTCCCCGCCGGCACCGACGCCCCACCTCGTTCGAGCGATGCCACCCGAGCGATCCCGCCCCACTCGAATCTGAGATCCACAGTAACGCGTCGCCTCGAGTGGCGGCGATGCGAGGTCAGAACGGTGGCTACCATGAGGCCGGAGGCGCGATGACGACACATGACCCCGCGGGCGCCCTGGTCGTACGCATCGAGGAGGCGCTGGCTCGCCTCGGATGCACGACCGCCGTCGTCAGGGGCGGCCCGGCCTCAGGCGACGCGCGCACCCTCCCGCTCGAAGAGCGGCTGCTGATCGCCAGCGCCGTCCCACAACGGCAGTCCGAGTTCGCCGCGGGCCGCACGCTCGCCCGGGACGCCCTCATCGCCCTCGGTGGGCCAGCCGACGCCATCAGCCGAGGGGCGGCGCGGGAGCCGATCTGGCCTGAGGGCTTTACCGGCTCGATCACCCACGCCGCTGGGATCTGCATCGTGATCGCGGCGCGGACGAACGACCTGGCGTCCGTCGGTGTCGATGTCGAGCGAACGGAGTCGATAGAGACGGCGCTGTGGCCCACGATCTGCACGGACGCAGAGCTCGAGCGCGTGCTCGCGGCCCCCGAGCCGTCGCGCGGCTCGATGATCGCCGCGCTGTTCTCCGCGAAGGAGGCAGCCTTCAAGTGCCAGTTCCCCGTGACGAAACGGTTCGTCGAGTTCCGCGACGCCGTGATCGATATCGACGCCAGCGGGAACTACCGAGTCGGAGACGCCACTCGAGGGGGCGCGGCCGCTGACGTATTCGGGCGGATTCGAGGCGTCGTCACCGCGGGCGAACTATTCGTGTGGGCCGTGTCGGTCATCGGAGGTACGAGGGCGAGGTAGTCGCGAGGGCGCTCGCGGCGACCGAAGCGCGGGATCGGTTCGGAGGGGAGGCGTCGCGCCGCCCCTCCGACCGTGTCAGGCGTGCCTAGCCGCGCGGCAACCCGAGACCGCGCGTCGCGATGATGTTGCGCTGAATCTCGGACGAGCCAGCGGCGATCGTTCGCGGAATCGAGGTCACGTAGAGGCGGGTGAACTGGCCGCCCATGGGGGCCAGTGGGTCACGACGCTCCCACAGGTTGGCGTACTGCCCGAACACCTTGGTGCCGAGCCGCGCGATGCGCTGCACCAGCTCCGAGTTGAAAAGCTTGCTCGTGGACGCCTCGTAGTTGGGGATCAGACCGCGGTTCTGCATCGAGATGATGCGGAACGAGAAGTTGAAGAGCACCTCGGTCTGGACGTGCGCCTCCGCGATCTCGTGACGCAGCGAGTCGGACGATCCAAGTCGCGAGCGGACCTGCCCCTCGTCGCTCTGGGTGTACGAGACGAGGTTGGAGATGAGGCGCCGGTTCTCGATCGCCCCGGCGATGTTGGACCGTTCGAAGTCGAGCAGCGACGCACCGACGTACCAGCCGCGGTTCTCCTCGCCCACCAGGTTCTTCACCGGGACGCGGACGTCCTCGAAGAACGTCTCGTTGAAGCCGTGCTGCCAGGCCATGTTGATCAGCGGACGGACGTTCAGGCCGGGAGTGTGAATGTCCATCATCAAGAACGAGATGCCGCGGTGCTTGGGAGCATCGGGGTCGGTACGTACCAGGGCGAAGAGCCAGTCGGCGGTGTGCGCGCCAGACGTCCAGATCTTCTGGCCGTTGATGACGTACTCATCACCGTCCTTGACGGCGCGCGTCTGGAGGGACGCCAGGTCCGAGCCCGCGCCCGGCTCCGAGTAGCCCTCAGCCCAGGCCACCTCCCCGGAGAGGATACGCGGCAGATGCTCGGCCTTCTGCTCGTCGCTGCCGTGAACGATCAGCGTGGGGCCGAGGAGGGACACGCCCATGCCGCCGACACCGGGAGCCTGCGCCTGCGCCATCTCCTGCTTGAAGATGAACTGCTCCATGGGCGTCAGGCCGGCGCCGCCGTACTGCTTCGGCCAGTGCGGAGCGATCCAGCCGCGCTCAGCGAGTGCGGTGGCCCAGTCCTGGGCCGCCTTCTGGGCGACCGGATCGGCGGACTTGCGGTCCGACTGCCAACCTGCGCCGCCTTCTTCCTCGTGGGTCCGCTTGTAGCGGTCGGGCAGCCGGCTGTCGATGACGTCCTTCACCTGCGCGCGGAAAGCCGCTTGCTCGGCGTTGTCGTTCCAGTCCACGGTGGTCTCTCCTCTGAGTAGACGCCGTCAGCGCCGACGGCTTGCGGCGGACTATACACGCCCCTTCACACTCTCAACACAAGCGCGCGCGGACGAACCAGAACAAAGTCCGAGCCAATTCCGAGCCGACCTCGAGATTACGTTCAGCATTCCCGCGTACCCGGCGCGGTCGCGAACGCCGGCCGGGCCGCGAGGCACCGCGCCTCAACCGCGTTGACGCCACCTCTCCGCACCCGACCCGTAAGCTCGAATCACAATGCAGCGGGGGTGCGAGTGGCGAGTCGCCCGATGACCACGGCGCTTGCGGCGAGCCAGCCGCTCCACATCCTATCGCTGGATGGCATGCGTGCGGTTGCGTTCTTCATCGTGTTCCTCGCCCACGCGCACCTCGGGAGCCCATTCCCCGGTAACTTCGGCGTCACGCTGTTCTTCTTCCTCAGCGGGTACTTGATCACGACGTTGATGCGCATTGAGTTCGGGGATTCCGGGAGGGTGAATCTCGCCCAGTTCTATCTCCGCAGGACCCTGCGTATTCTGCCGCCCTTCTACCTGATCCTCTGGACCACGACCGCGCTCGTAACCGCCGGGTACCTGGTGGGAGACGCGTTCGCCTTCCCCGTCCTGATGCAGTCGCTGCATCTGTCGAACTACCAGCTGATCATCAACGGCTACGTGGGCTATCCGCTCGGGACGTACGCCTACTGGTCGCTCGCGGTGGAGGAGCACTTCTACCTCGGGTTCCCGCTCCTGTACCTCTGGATGCGGCATCGCGGGCTATCTGCTCGCGATCAAGCGCTCGTACTCGGCGGGATCTGTGCGGCCGTTCTGCTCTGGCGGACGGTGCTGGTGGGCCTCGTCGGGGTCTCGATCGACCGGACGTACATCGCCACGGACACGCGTATCGACTCGATCCTCTTCGGATGCATCCTCGCGGTCCTCGGCAACCCGGTGCTCGAGGCGAATCGCCTGGCCGCCCCGCGCCTCGCACGGTGGTTGTGCCCGCTCGCCGCCGCAGTGCTGCTCGCCACGTTCCTGATCCCGGGCACGTTCTTCCGCGAGACCGTGCGCTACACCATCCAGGGGCTCGCGATCCTCCCGCTCTTCGTGGCGGCGATTGTGCACGCCGAGTGGGGGTTGTTCCGCCTCCTGAACCTCGGGCCTGTGCGCTTCCTCGGCGGACTCTCTTACACCCTGTACCTGGTCCATGAGGTCGTCATCTACAACGTGTACGAGGTCGAGGCGCCCCGCCTGGTCCAGGCGGCGGTCGCGCTGGCGATCTCCCTGGCCGTCGCAGTGGGAGTCCACTTCGTCATCGAGCGGCCGCTGGCACGCGTCAGGAAACGGCTCTCGTACCGCATGGCCCCCAGGCCTCAGCGTGCGGTGCCCGCGACGTCGTTCGCACCGTCACGGCCGGACCGGTAACGCTCGACCGCTAGCCCGTTCGCACGATCCGCAGGCCAGCCGCACCCACGTCTCCGGGCTCCGCGCTGAGCAGCGCCGCACGCAGCGTGGCGGCGAGGCCGCTCACGAACGGCTCCCGCATGATGCCCAGGTGGTCGCCCTGGACCTCGATGACGCGGAGGCGCGGCAAATCGAACGGCCGCCAGCCGAGCGTGCGAGGGAAGGCGTAGGTGCTCGCCCGCAGCAGGGTCACGGCTCCGTCGTACTGTCGCGTCCGGTAGGCGGGCAGCAAGCGCACGAAATGCTCGCTGAGATCCGCGAACCCATGGAGGCGAGCCAGCTCCGCAGAGGCGAGCTTGAACGAAGCGCCGCCCTCGACGTACGTGTCGGCGTCGCGATCGTCACCGCCGGTGTAGAGCACCTGGCGCAATGGCGCCAGTCGCAGGTCTCGAACGGATGCCGCGATCGCGCCCCGGATGCGGTGCGCCAACCGCCCCGCGCCGAGTTCCATCGTTCGATCGACCACCCAGCCGTAGCGGCTGCGCACAGAGGCAGTGTCGAGCCGCGGGTGATACGAGTCGAGCAGGATCACGTGCGCGACGTGCTGGCCCGACTCGCGCAACAGGCGCGCCATCTCCAGCGCCACGACCCCACCGCCCGAGTACCCCCCGAGAACATAGGGACCACTCGGCCGCACCTCCTGGACCGCGCGCACATAGTCGAGCGCCATCGCTTCGATGGACTCGTGCGGCGGCTGACGGCCATCGATGCCACGCGCCTGGATCCCGTAGAAGGGGATATCGGCACCCACGCGGCGCGACAGGTCCCGCAACTCGAGCACGTTGCCACCTCGGCCGTGCACGCAGAAGAACGGAATCCGAGTGCCACCGCTCTGGATCGGAACGATGTACTGGTGGTCGGCGGCCGGCGCGGCGGCGACTCCCGGTGGCGCCTGCTCGACATCCGTCGAGGGCGAGGCCGCACCGCCGTGCGCCCGCACGAGTTCGGCGAGCCGCTCGACGGTGGGTGAGTCGAACAGGGTGGCCAGACCGAGGTCGACCCCGTACGCCTGGCGCAGTCGCGAGAAGAGCCGAATCGCGATCAGTGAGTGGCCACCGAGGTCGAAGAAGTGATCGTCAATGCTCACCCGCTCGATGCCGAGCAGCTCACTCCAGTACCCGGCGATGGTGCGCTCGATGTCGTCACGCGGCTCCACGTAGCCGGCGTCACCGCCCGGGCGTGTGACCTTGACGGCGGACGCCCCAACCCCAACCACGAGGCGCTCGACTTCCTCCAGCGAAAGCGAGGACGCCAGCACCTGCGGCACGGGGGGCCCGGCGATGATCCGCTCGAACACCTCGGCCCCTTCGCGGGGGGCGATGCCGCGGCGAGCTCCAGCCTCGAGGAGCGCACTGACCGGGCGATTCTGTTCAGTGGCGGGGCGTGCCAGGCCAGCCTGGGTGACACGCCTGAACGTGACGTCTTCGACGGTCACGAGGACCGACCCTGACTCATCGGCAATGCGCACGTCGAAGGCCGCGTGATCCCACATCGCGAGGGGATCCGACTTCGCGGTGACGTAGACGGCGACTCGAGCCGGGACAGCGCCATGGATCTGAATGCGGCGGTATGAGACCGGAACGAGGACGCCGTCGGCGAGGCCGGATGGTGCGAGCAAACTGAGCCCCAGGCCGATCGCGGTATCGAGCACGGCGGGGTGCAGCTGGTACTCCGCCAGGTCGCCGAGGTAGGCGGGCTCGAGCTCAATCCAGCCCAGCGCCTCGCTCGCCCCGAGATGGAGCGCGCGCAGGTTGCGCCACCGCGGCCCGAACTGCAAGAGGTGCTCCTGCGCGCCGCGCGCGTCGGCTCGCGATTCAGCGCCACGGTCCACCAGGCGCCCTTCGATCGCGCGCAGGTCGAGCACCTGGGGTGGGGAATCAACCGAGCGGAGCTCTGCCTCGGCGCATTCGGTCCAATCCGTGGGCGCGGCTCCTTCGAGTCGCGACCGCACGAGGAGTCGCAGGCCGTCGGCTGCAGGCCGCACGGACACGCGCAGCCGCGTCGGCACGTCCTCCCTCCCCCATACAGGCGCGAGCAAGGCCAGGTTCGCGATCTCCGGCGACTGCAGGCCTTCGTCTTGCGCCACCGCCCGACAGAGCTCGAGGTACGACGAACCCGGGAGGAGCGGAGTGCCGTCGGCCAGGCGATGCTCGGCGAGCGGCCAGTGTGTGGCGGGCGAGAGCACCTGCTCATAGGTGCGCTCCGCTCCGGTCGAGGTGGCGCGGAGCCCGAGCAACGGATGCAGACCCTCGGGGGTCGGGAGGGCACCGGGGGCGGCAGCGCGCGCAACTTCGCTCGCCGCGATCCCGACGTCCCGCCAGATACCCCAGTTCACCGCGATGGTGCGCCCGCGCCGCTGACCTCGCATGTGGGCGAAGGCGTCCAGGAACGCGTTCGCGGCGACGTAGTCGACCTGCCCGGGCGGCCCCACCAGCGCACTCGTCGATGAGCAGAGGAGGAACCACTCGAGGGGTTCACCCGCGAGCGTGGCGTCGAGCACCAGCGTCCCGGCGACTTTCGCGCGCAGCACGGCGTGCGCGCTCGGCAGGTCCTTGGTCGCCAGCGGTGCGTCGTCGGTGAGCCCGGCGGCGTGCACCACGCCGTGGATCGGGCCGAAGGCAGCATGGACCTCGCCGAGGGCGCGCCGCATCGACTGCCCGTCCGCGACGTCCGCGGCGACCGTGATGACCTCTGCGCCCATCGCGCGGAGCTCGCGGACAAGCTCGGCACGCGGGTCGGCGTCCACCAGGGCGGTCCGTCCGAGGAGCGCGAGTCGGACTCCGGGGACGCTCGCAAGCGAGCGGGCGAGCGTCAGACCGATCCCACCGAGGCCGCCAGTGACCAGGTACGTGCCGCCGGGCCGCGCTGCGGCCTCACCTGGGATGACCGCGGGCAGGGCGAACGGCGACATGCGCTCGACCCATCGCTGCTCACCGCGGTACGCGATGACCGGCTCAGCACTGCCCGACGCGATCTCGTCGAGAATCCGGCGCGCGGACAGCGAGCCATGCCCACCCGGGGCACGCGGCGCGAGGTCGATGACCCGCGCGGTGAACTCGGGCGCTTCGCGAGGCAGCACGCGCGTCACCCCATGCACGAGGGCCTGTTCCGCCGCGACTCGCTCGCCAGGAAGCACGGCATGCGCGCCGCGCGTCAGGACGGTGAGATCGACGGGAGTCGCAACCCCCTCCGTGATCAGCGCCTGGGACAGCAGCAGCAACGCGTCGAACCCGCGCCGCTGCGCCCACGCCGCGCGGTGGAGTGGCGGCGCGTCGGCGGACGCATCGAGGAGCCAGCCATGGACGATCCGAGTCGGGAAGCGACCAGCCTGTCGGAGCGCGCCCACGAGCCCCTGGAAGTCAGCCGCGCTGCCGGGGTCCAGCCCAAACTCGTCCGGAGAGAACTTCGCGAGCCGGTCGTGGACCTCGGCGGTGACCACGTCCTGCCCCTTGCCGCGGAGCGCCGTCGCGAGCTGCCGGCCAAGCCCGTCGTGGTCCACGAGCACGAGCCATCGCTCGTCCGAGCCAAGCGGCGGAACCGGCACGCGGAGGGGGAGCGGCTCCCACACGGGTCGGGCGAACCAGCGATCGAGGGGTGGCCTCGACCGGGACACGGTCTCGACGCCAGGCTCGATCCAGTGGCGCTGGTGCTCGAAGGGATAGGTCGGCAGCGCGATCCGTCGCCCCCCGGAGTGGCGCACTCGAGCCCAGTCGACCGCCACGCCGGTGGCCCACAGCTGGCCGAACGCGCGCAGCCAGTACGCAACGTCCGAGGTCGTCTCGTCGCGGTGTCGCATCGACGAGACAGCGGCGCGCGGGCGGACCGGTTGCTGCCCCGCGAGGGAGCGCAACGTCTGCCCCGGCCCCACCTCGAGGAGGACACGCGAGCCGGCGGAGACGATCGTGTCGAGGCCGGCAGCGAAGCGGACAGTGTGGCGGAGGTGGCGCGACCAGTAGGCCGGGTCTGTGGCGTCCTCGGCGCGAACCCAGGTGCCGGTCACGTTCGACACGTAGGGACGCGTGGGGGGGCGGAGGGTGATCGCACGCACGCCCTCGAGGAACTCGTCGAGGATCGGGTCCAGCATCGCCGAGTGCCCGGCAGCGGTGAGTTGGAGACGCTGGAAGCTCACATCGCGTGCGGCGAGCTGTGCCTCGAGCGCCTCGATCAGTCGCTCCTCCCCCGACACGACACACTGCGTGGGCGCGTTGATCGAGGCCACCGAGAGTCCCTCAGGCAGCTCGCCCAGATCTGCCTCGGTGAGCCCGACCGAGAGCATCCCGCCACCCACGGACACGCGATCCACCAGGCGCGCGCGCAGCACCACCAGCCGCAACGCATCCTCGAGCGACATCACGCCGGCCAGGCAGGCGGCGGTGTACTCGCCGAGCGAGTGCCCGGTCATCGCGGAGGGCTCAACGCCTCTCGACATCCACAGGTGCGCGACCGCGTACTCGATCGTGAAGATCGCGGGCAGCGCCGCGGCGGTCTGCGCGAGTGCCGCAGCGGCCTGCGCGTGATCTTCGCCGGGAGGGAACATGAGCGCGCGGACATCGAGGTCCGTCAATCCCTCGAGGATGCTCAGCGATGCGTCCACGTGCTGGCGGAACACCGGTTCGTGCTCGTAGAGGTCGCGCGCCATCTGCGGGTACTGCGACCCGCCCCCGGGGAACATGAACACGACGTCCGGCGTGCCGCCATCGGCGTGCCCGCGCACCTGCCGGCGGACGTCCGGCTCCTCGAGTGCCGCGATCGCCTCCGAGACGGTCCGAGCCACCACGACCCGCCGGTGCGGCAGCGTTGCGCGACCAACCTGGAGCGTGTGGGCGATATCGACGAGCCTCGCGTCCGGGTTCGCGCGAAGGAACGCCGCGAGCGCAATCGCCTGGCTGTCGAGCGCTGTCTCGCTCCGGGCGGCGAGCGGGAGTGCGTGCCATGTGGTTGCGGTCTCCGCCTCGGCCGTCACCTCAGGAGGCGGCCCTTCCCACCCCTCGAGGATGATGTGGGCGTTCGTGCCACCCACACCCAGCGACGAGACGCCGGCACGCCGCACGCCGCCGACGGGCTCCCACGGCGCAGCGGTCGCGCTGAGGTAGAACGGGGTGGACGGGAAGTCGATCTCTGGGCTCGGCGTCCCGAGCGTGGGCAACGGGGGGAGCTCGCGATGATGGAGTGCCATCGCGGTCTTGATCACGCTCGCCACACCCGCCGCCGTGTCGAGGTGGCCGATGTTCGCTTTCGTCGAGCCGACGCGGCAGTACGCGGTGGTTGTCGCACCGTTCTCGCGGAAGGCCTGCGTCGCGGCGGCGATCTCGATGGGGTCGCCGATCGCTGTGCCGGTCCCATGCGACTCGAAGTACGAAATCGTGTCCGCACCGACGCCGGCAACGCCGAGCGCCTCGGAGATCGCGGCGGCATGCCCACCCACGCTCGGCGCGAGGTAGCTCACCTTCGCCGAACCGTCGTTGTTGATGGCCGACGCACGGATGACGGCGTAGATGGTGTCGCCGTCGTCGATTGCGTCCTGGAGCCGCCGCAGCACGACCGCCCCGGTGCCACTGCCGAGCACCGTCCCCCGTGACGCTGCATCGAAGGGGCGGCAGACGCCATCCGGCGACAGGACTTCGCCCTCGTGGTAGCGATAGCCGCGTCCGGCCGGCACCTCGATGGTGCTCCCGCCCGCCAGGGCAACGTCGCACTCGCCGCTCAAGAGGCTCTGCCCCGCGAGGTGCATCGCGACCAGCGAGGTGGAGCAGGCGGTCTGCACGTTGACGCTCGGTCCGGTGAGATCGAGCTTGTAGGAGACCTCCGTCGCCAGGAAGTCCTTGTCGTTCCCGGTGTGACGCACGAGGAACAGGCCGGTCGACTCGATCAGCTCCGGATTCGTCACCAGGTTTCGAATCAGGTACGTGTCCAGCCCCGACCCGGCAAACACGCCGACTCGCGCCTCGGAGGTCCCGGGCGCGTGGCCCGCATGCTCGAGGGCCTGCCACGACACCTCGAGGAAGTGGCGGTGCTGCGGGTCCATGATCGCGGCGTCCCGGGGCCCGTACCCGAAAAACGCCGCATCGAATCCCGGAACATCGTCGAGGACCGCCGAGACGGGCACGTACGCCGGGTCGTCGAGCTCCGACTCGTCAGCGCCTGCCGCCAGAAGTTCCTCGCGGCTGAGCCGCCGGATCGACACGACGCCGTCGCGAATGTTTTGCCAGAACGCCTCCGGCGTGGACGCGCCCGGGAAGCGGCATGCCATCCCCACGATCGCGATGTCGGTGTCGCGCACTTCAGTCATGCGTCACCGTCCCGCATGGGGAGTTACAGCGGGCCACGTCGAGGCCATCGTTAGCGAGTCCGGCGCGTGAGCGCCGCACGCCGCGCCTGCGCGGCACGCTGCCCGGCGCTCAAAGACTCGCCCTCCGCGAGCACGGGCGCTGTGCCGCCGGGTCGCGCCGCGCGACGCTGGACCTCCGCAGCCAGGTCGCGCACGGTCGGGAATCGGAAGAAGTCCGTGAGCGCGAGTTCGCACGGGAGCTGGGCCTTCAGGCGCGCATGCACCCGAATCACCATCAGCGAATCGCCACCGAGATCGAAGAAGTTGTCCGCGGCCGCCACGCTGCTCGCGCCGAGCGCCTCGGACCACGCGGTCGCGATCATGCTCGACACCCCGTCGCCGGAGGCGTCCGCGACCGGCGTGCTGTCCTCGGACAGCGCACCGGGCGCGGGGAGCGCCGTCCGGTCCACCTTCATGTTGGGCGTGTGCGGCAGCTCGACCATCGGCACGATGTGCGTGGGAATCATGAAGGCGGGCAGCTGGTGCCGGAGCTGTTCGCGCAGGGCCGCTGCCTCGATCCGAGCGCCGCCGACAGGCACCACGTACGCCGCGAGTCGAGGCTCACCGACGACGTCTTCGCGCGCGATCACCACCGCCTCGCGCACCGCCGACTGCGCCTCCAGCGCCGTCTCGATCTCACCGAGCTCAATGCGATGCCCGCGGATCTTCACCTGGAAGTCGCGGCGCCCCAGGAACTCGACGCGCCCGTCCTCCATGAACCGCGCCTGGTCGCCGGTGCGGTACATCCGAGCTCCAGCCCCCGCGAACGGGTCGGGAACAAACCGTTCGGCCGTGAGGTCCTCGCGATGGAGGTACCCACGCACCACCCCCGCCCCACCGATGTGCAGCTCACCTGCGACGCCGTGGGCAGTCGGACGGCCGGCGTCGTCGAGGACGTACAGCGTCGTGTTCGCGATCGGCGTACCGATCGGGATCATGCGCTCCGTCCCGGCGACCGGCTCCGACGACGACCAGATCGTGGTCTCCGTCGGCCCGTACATGTTCAGAATCGCCGCGGCGGTCGCGGCGCGGAGCTCCGAGGCAAGCGCTGCCGGGAACGCCTCGCCGCCCACCAGTAGCGCGCTCAGCCGTCCGAGTGCCGGCCGCGCCGCATCGTCGGCGAGCAGCATGCGCGCCTGCGAGGGCGTGCACTGCAGGTGTGTGACGCCGTGCCGCTCGATCAGCGCACCAATCGAGTAGTCCACGTCGACCACCGGCGGCGCCTGGTTGGCGTGCAGCTCCGCGAGTCGGTCGAGGTGCCCGAGCACGGTGTCCGCGTCGACGCCGAAGTCGATCAGGCACGCCACCTCGTCGACATCGATGGAACGCAGCCGGTCCAGCTGCGCGGCGCAGGTCTCCGGGGACCCGAACAGCCCGCTGGTCTCGAAGTAGCGCTCGAACGCGTGGTCCATGAGCGCGTCGGTCTCTTCGGGCGTCAGCGCCGCGATATCCTCCGCCGTCGGCGCGCCAGCACGCGACTTGAGCGTGGGGAACGACCACGCCACGTCCCGTACGAGGTTGAACGCCGTGCCGAGGTAGTCCTTCATCGGCTGCCGCACCAGCTCGCGAACCGCGTCATCGGAGTCGCCGACGAACGTGTGCAGCATGAGCGAGACGGTCCCGGAACCCGGGTGCCCGGCGTCGAGCCAGGCCTGCCGATAGACCGCGATCTTGCTGCGGAGCTCATCGAGGCTCTGCCCGAGGAGATGCGTCAGCAGGTTCGCACCGATCTCACCGGCGCGACGGAACGTATCGGGGTTCCCTGCGGCGGTAACCCAGATCGGCAGCTCCGGCTGCACGGGACGCGGCAGCGTGGACACGGAGACCGGAGTGCCATCGGGACCCGGGAACTCCACGGACTCGCCCCGCCAGAGACGTCGCACCTGGTCGATGGCATCGAACATCTGGTCCCGGTGATTCGCGTAGCGCTCGGGCGCCAGCACGAAGTCGTGCGGCTGCCAGCCCGCCGCCACGGACACACCCACGCGGCCCAAGGACAGCTGGTCCACCAGCGCCCAGTCCTCGGCGACACGAGCCGGATGGTGCAGCGGCAGCACCACAGACCCGGCGCGGATCTCGAGGTGGCGCGTCTGCACCGCGAGCGCCGCGCTGATCACGGCCGGATTGGGGTACAGGCCTCCGAAGGCGTGGAAATGCCGTTCCGGGGTCCACACCGCGTTGAACCCGTGCGCATCGGCCCACTGGGCGCCCTCGCGAAGGAGGCGGTAGGGGTCGGGCTCCGAGAACGCCTCGGCGCGTGCGGAGAAGTAGAACAGGCTGAACTCCATGCGCCGCGGCAGGGCCTCCGCGACCGCCGTGGCCGAAGCGTGGCGAGCAGCCCGCGCCGATGGCTCTACCTCGGAGTGCAACACCACGTGGAATCCCCGGGCGAGCGTCCACAGGAGCTCGAGCACCGAGATGTCGAAGGACAGACTCGTCACCGCCAGCCACGTATTCGCGGTCGCGCCTCGCGGGATGCGCTCGTCCATGCCCACGAAGAAGTTCGCGACGTTGCGGTGCTCGACCATGACACCCTTCGGGCGCCCCGTCGAGCCGGACGTATAGATGACGTACGCGAGATTCGAGCCCGTCGCGCGGACCTCGAGGTTGTCCGGCGCTTCGGCCCCGATCGCGGCCCAGTCACCGTCCAGTTCGATGACGGTCGCGGACGTGGAGGGCAGTCGCTCTCGCAGGTGTCGCTGCGTCAGCACGACCGGCAGCCCTGAGTCCGACAACATGAACGCGACGCGATCCGTCGGGTAGTCGGGGTCGAGCGGGACGTAGGCGCCCCCGGCCTTGAGCACCCCAAGTACTGCGACCGCCATATCGAGGGAGCGCTCCGTGAAGATCCCCACGAGCGAGTCCGGCCCAACCCCGCGGGCCGCGAGGTAGCGCGCGAGACGGTTCGATCGCTCGTTCAGCTCCCGATACGTCAGCGCCTCGCCCAGGCAGGTCAGAGCCGGCCCCTCGGGTGTACGGGCGACCTGTGCTTCGAACATGGCGGCGAGGGAGCTCGTGGCATCGTACGGCGCCAGCGTTCCGTGCCCGGCCGCGGCGAGGGCCTCGAGTTCATCGGCAGGGATGTACGGCAGCGCACCCAGCGACCGTCGAGGGTCCGCAGCGATCCCCTCGAGGAGTGTGACGAGCTGCCCGAGCATGCGGGACGCCGTCCGCACCGAGAAGCGGCGTCGGTCGTACGCCAGGCGGAGCACCGGGGCATCCTCGGCGTAGACGTACCAGGTCAGTGGGCGGCCGGTCTGCTCGACGAGACGGGCGTCGCGACTCGCCCATGCGCCGCCCTTGCGCCGCATTTCCGCCCCAAGCTCCTCGCGATCGAAGATGAGGATGGACTCGAAGAGCCCGGTACCCGCGGGCACCTCGCTCCAGCGCTGCACCTGGACCAGCGGCGTGTGTTCGTGGGCCCGGACCGCCTGCTGGCGCTCGCGCAGGTCCTGCAGCCACGGCACCAGGTCCGCCGACCAGTCGACCGCGGCGCGCACGGGGAGCGTGTTGATCATCA
>CADEHD010000027.1 GCA_902827055.1 uncultured Chloroflexota bacterium
CGCCCTGCCGCTGACCAAGGTGCACCAGGCGCGTGTAGCCGCCAGCGCGCTCCTTGTAGCGGGGCGCGATCTCGTCGAAGAGGTCCTTGACCACGTCAGCGTCGTAGACGAATGCCAGCGCCTGACGGCGCGAGTGCAGCGTCCCGTGCTTCCCGAGGGTGATCATGTGCTCCACGAAGCGCCGGACCTCCTTGGCGCGGGGCTCCGTGGTGCGCACGTACCCGTGCTTCAGAACGTCTGTCGTCATGTTTCGGAACATGGCCATGCGCTGGGCGCTCGGCATGTCGAAACGACGGCTGGTCTGCTGGTGACGCATCGGAGTCGACTCCTCGGCCCGTTCGTTCTTACTCGGTTCGTCGCCCCGACTCGCGGAGCGCTTCCATCAGGGCAGCGCCGAGGGCGCCCACGCCTTCCTCATCGAGCTCCGGCAGCGAACCGCGTGCCGCCGCGGCCGTGGGGGCCGCTGCTGCCGCCGCCGGCTCCACCGCACGACGAGTGTCCACGCGCGGCGTCGGATAGCCGTGCGCGACGAGCTTGTCGCGCAGTTCCTCGTAGGACTTCTCGCCGAAGTTGCGCAGCGCCAGGAGCTCTTCCTCGGACTTCTCGAGGACGGCCCCGATCGTCGTCAGGCCGGAGCGCTTGAGGCAGTTGTAGGCGCGCACGGAGAGGCTCAGCGTCTCGATGGGAGAGTCGTACCCCTCGAACGGGCGAGCCGCCTCGGAGGTGCCCGCGTCCACCGGCATGTCCGGGCGTGCGAGGCGCTGGAACGGCAGGAACTGCTCGCGGAGCACCTCCGCGGCGGTCGCAATCGCCACCTTCGGGGTCATTGTTCCGTCGGTCCAGATCTCGATCTCGAGGCGGTCGTAATCCGTGTCCTGGCCGACGCGGGTGTTGGAGACATTGAAGTTCACGCGGCGCACCGGCGTGAAGAGGGCATCCACGGGAATGACCCCGATCGGCAGCCCCTCGGAGACCGTCGCCGGGAGATAGCCGCGACCGCTCTCCACGTTCAGGTCCATCACGAGCGATGCGTCGCGGTGGTCGAGCGTCGCCAGGTGGAGATCCGGGTTCGCCACCTCGTAGTCCGCGGTGCCCTGGATCGCCGAAGCGAATACCTCAGTCTGCCCGGAGGCCTCGAGGTAGAGGCGCGCCGGCCGGTCCGAGTACGCGCGCAGGCGCACTTCCTTGAGGTTCAGGAGCAGCTCAGTCACGTCCTCCTGCATGTGCGGGAGGGTGGAGAACTCGTGCTCGACGCCTTCGATGCGCACGGAGGTCACTGCGGCGCCCTCGAGGCTCGACAGCAGCACGCGCCGCAAAGCGTTTCCCAGAGTCGTGCCGAAGCCCGACTCGAGAGGTTCGGCGACTACCCTGGCGTAGTCCTCCTCCTCCAACTCCACCCGGAGCTCTGGGATCAGCAAGTCACTCAAAACAACACCTCTCCGCGTTCCGCCACGGTGCGGTTGCACGTCCGCACCAGCGATTACCGCGAGTAGTACTCCACCACAGCGTTCGGGTTGAAGAAGGACTCGTAGTCGCCGGGGCCGGGTGCCGCCACCACTTTGCCCGCGAGCGCCTCGCGGTCCAGGTCGATCCAACCGGGAATCGAGCGCGACCCGATCTCCGACTTGAGGATCGTGGCGTAGTCCGAGCGCTTGCCGCGCTCCGTCAGTGCCACCTCGACGCCGACCTTCATGGCAGCGCTCGGGATGTCCAGCTTGCGGCCGTTCACCGCCACCAGGCCATGGCGCACCAGCTGGCGTGCCTGCGCCCGGGTGCGGCCGAAGCCCATGCGGAACACCACGTTGTCGAGCCGCATCTCGAGGGACGTCATGAGCAGCTCGCCGGTGACTCCCGGACGCTGCGACGCTTTCTCGTAGTAGCGCCGGAACTGGCCCTCCATCAGGCCGTACGCGAAGCGCACCTTCTGCTTCTCGATGAGCTGCTGACCGCGGTCAGAGATCTTGCGTCGTCGCACGGACCGCGGCCCCGGGGGGTTCGGCCGGCGCACCACCGCGCACTTCGCCGTGCCACAGAGGGACACACCGTAGCGGCGGCACTTTCGGCACTTGGGACCTGTGTAGCGAGCCATACTGCTGCCCCTAGTTCCGAGGGCGCCGGCGGGCCCGGCAACCGTTGTGCGGAATCGGCGTGATGTCGCGAATCGCGAGGATGCGGAGGCCGGAGGACTGCAGCGCGCGCACGGCCGCTTCCCGACCGGCGCCCGGGCCCTTCACGAACACCTCGACTTCGCGGAGACCGTGCTCCATGGCGCGTTGCGAGGCGCCTTCCGCGGCCAGCTGGGCCGCGTACGGCGTGCTCTTCCGCGAGCCCTTGAATCCAGCCGTACCGCCGCTGCCCCAGGAGAGCACCCCACCGTTGGGGTCCGTGAGCGTGATGATCGTGTTGTTGAAGGTGCTGGAGACGTACACGCGCCCTCGCGGAACTGACTTCCGCTCGCGACGCCGTGCGCGTGCCCGCTGTGCTGCTGCTCGACCCATCGACTCCCTCGTCCCGCGCCGGGCGCTGAACCGCTCGCGCTACGTGCGCGTGTTGCTTACTTGCGTGCAGCCCGGCGCTTGCCGGCCACTGTCTTCTTCGCGCCACGTCGAGTGCGTGCGTTGGTCTTGGTGCGCTGACCCCGCACCGGCAGTCCACGGCGGTGCCGGGAGCCGCGGTAGCAGTTGATCTCGATGAGGCGCTGGATGTTCTGCCGCACTTCGCGGCGGAGGTCACCCTCGATCGTGTCGGCCTCGATGATGGCGCGCAGCCGCAGCACCTCGTCATCGGTCAGGTCACGGACCATCGTCGTGGGCGCGATGTTGGTCTGCTCCAGCACCTGCTTCGCGCGCGTGGGCCCGATGCCGTAGATGTACGGCAGCGAGAACAGCACTTGCTTGTCGCGGGGGATCTCGACGCCAGCGATTCGAGCCATCTTGCTACCCCTGCCGCTGCTTGTGCTTCGAGATGACGCAGATCACGCGGAGCGTGCCATGACGCTTGATGATCTGGCAGCGCTCGCAACGCTTCCGGATCGATGCGGACACCTTCATGTCTGGTTCCTCTGCTGCCCCGCGGTGAAGCGGTACGTGATCCTGCCCCGACTCAGGTCGTACGGACTCAGTTCCACGAGAACCCGGTCGCCGAGCAGGATGCGGATGTAGTGCATCGCCATTCTGCCGGAGACGTGTGCCAGTACGTGATGCCCGTTCGGCAACTCCACGTCGAACGTCCGGTTTGGTCGGGCATCTTTGACGACGCCTTCGACCTCGATCACGTCCTTCTTGGGCTGCTTCGGACTACGCGGCGTTCGTCCTCGTGAACCTCGTCCCATGTGACTCCTTCTGCACTCACCCACGCCCCATGGCGAGGATGAAGCCTGCTATGCAATCAGCGTCAGCACCTCGGCTTCGCCATCCGTGATGGCGATCGTCTCTTCGAAGTGCGCGCTGTACGACCGGTCGACCATCCGCACCGACCAGCGATCGCTCAACTCCTCGGTGGCCGGCCCCCCGAGCGCGAACATCGGCTCGAGCGCGATCACCATCCCCCGCTTCAGTTTCATCCCGGTCCCCGGCTTGCCGAAGTTCAGGATGTGCGGTGGCTCGTGCATCTCCCGACCAACCCCGTGGCCGCCGTAGTCGCGGACGACGCCGTAGTCGTTCGCGCACGACTCGATGGCGTGGGACACATCCCCCAGGCGCGCCTCTGGCCGCGCCGCACGAATGCCAGCCCACATCGCCGTCTCCGTCGCCTGCAGCAACGCCGAAAGCTCCGGCGCCACCTTCCCCACCGGAGCGGTGAAGGCTGCATCGGAGACCCATCCGCGATACGTCACGCCCAGATCGATCGAAACGATGTCGCCTTCCTCCAGCCGCCGCTCGTCCGGGATGCCGTGTACCAGCACCTCGTTCACCGAGTAGCAAATCGCGCCGGGATACGGGGGGCGTCCGCCCGGTCCGTAGCCCACGAACGTCGGCACCGCATCGCGACGCGCGATCTCGCGCTTCGCGATGGCGTCGAGCTCGATTCCTGACACACCGGGGCGCACCGCGTCTCGCAGGATCGCGCGCACCTCGGCGTTGATTCGCCCGGCCTCTCGCATCGCGGCAACTTCAGCCGACGACTTGATGACAACGGGCATATCAGTGTAACGCCTTACTCAAGCAGCGTCCCAGCGCGGAGTCAATCACGATGCCGCGCCCGAAGAGAGCGTGCCCAGGATCGCCTCGAGCCGCGCGGTGACATCGGCCGGTTCGCCCGTGCCATCGGCCCCGTGAAGCTTGTGCTGACGCTCGTAATACGATGCCAGCGCCTCGGTCCACTCGCGGTTCGTCTCGAGGCGCCTCGCAACGGTGTCGGGCCGGTCGTCGGCGCGCTGCGAGAGCGATCCGCCGCACGCGTCACAGGTACCCGGCGTCCGAGGCGGGTTCGTCAGCTCGTGGTAGATCGCGCCGCAGTTGCCGCAGCTCCAGCGGCCCGTGAGGCGAGCCATCAGGAGGTCCGGCGGCACCTGGATGTACAGGACACCCTCGATGCGCTCACCGCGCGCCTGCAGGGCGGCGTCGAGCGCCTCCGCCTGCGGAATTGTGCGCGGGAACCCGTCGAGCATCACGCCGGCGGCCGCGTCGGGCTTCGCGATGCGTTCGAGCAGCATGCTGATCGTGACCTCGTCGGGGACCAGGTCGCCGCGACTCATGTACTCCTGGGCGCGCTTTCCGAGCTCAGTGCCCTCGGCGGAGGCGGCGCGGAAGAGGTCCCCCGTCGAGACATGCAGGAGCCCATGCTTCTCGGCGAGCAGCTTCGCCTGCGTGCCCTTGCCGGCGCCGGGAAGGCCAAGAAGGATCAGGTGCATCAGGAGATGAACCCTTCGTAGTTACGCATCAGCATCTGTGCCTCAAGCTGGCGCATCGTATCGATGACGACACCGACAACGATCAGCAACCCGGACGCGCTCACCTGGAGCGCCTGGACTCCGGTCAGGCCAGTCGCGAAGTACGGCAACACCGAGATGAACCCGAGGAAGAACGCGCCACCCCACGTGATACGCGTGAGCACCCGAGTGATGTACTCCTGCGTCGGGCGGCCCGGACGAATACCCGGGATGAAGCCACCCTGGCGCTGGAGGTTCTCTGCGAGGTTCTGCTCCTGGAATACCACCGTCGTGTAGAGGAACGTGAATCCCACCACGAGCAAGAACACCACGAGCCAGTAGATCGGACGGCCCGGCGACAACCAGTCCTGCACGAACTCGGCGATGGTGCGAATCCACCCGACATCGACCGAGGACGCCACGAACTGCGCTACTGCCGGCGGGAAGATCATGATCGAGAAGGCAAAGATCAGTGGGATCATGCCCACGCTGTTCACACGCAGCGGGATGTGCGACTGCCCCTGCTGCCGGTACATCCGGCCACCTCTGAACGTCGATCTGGCGTATTGCACCGGAATGCGACGCTGTGCCTCCTGGAAGAGGACGATCAGCCACACCACTGCGATGGTGATCACCGCGAGCAGCAGCAGCCCCCCGATCGCGGTCGCGCCCGTAAGCGCGCCCTGGCCGAGGGTGGACGGCAGACCGGCGATGATGCCGCCGAAGATGATGATCGACGTGCCGTTGCCGACCCCGTTCTCGCTGATCAGCTCCCCGAGCCACACCAGGAACATCGTCCCGGCCACCATCGAGAAGAGCGTGGCCACCGTCGTGAGGTTCATCCCGATGCCCGAGATGGCGTTCAACTGCTGCAGGACGATCAGCTGCGCATACGCCTGGAAGGCAGCGAGCGGGATGGTGAGGTAGGTCATGTAGCGGCGCACCGCAGCGCGCCCGGCTTCACCCTCCTGCTGCAGCTGGCGCAGCTTGGGGATCAGGTTGCCACCCAGCTGCCCGATGATGCTCGCGGTGATGAACGGATACACACCGAGCGCCACCACCGAGAGGTTCGCCAGCGCGCCTCCGGAGAAGACGTTCATGAACCCGAGAATGGCGTTCTGCGAGAACACCTCGCGCAGCCGGACCGGGTCGATCCCGGGGACGGGGATATGCGCGAAGAAGCGGAAAATCAGCAGCATCCCGAGCGTGAACAGGATCTTCGAGCGGATTTCAGGCTGCTGAAACGCATCAATCCCCGCCTGGAGCAGGCGGGGCCGACTTGAGGTGGCTGAGGCCGAGCGGTAGCTCATCCGTGTGTCCTACTCGGTGTTCTGCCCGCGTCCTTACGGTGCCGCGTTGCGGCGGTGGATGCGATTGCGCACGCGGTGCTCCGCGGCCGCCAGCTCCTCGAAACTGCCGCCAGCCTCGGTGATCGCCGCCTTTGCGGCCTCCGAGAGCCGCGGCGCCCGCACCGTCAGGGCGTGGGGCAGCGAACCGAGTCCCAGCACCTTGAACGGCTGCACCTCGTCCTCGAGCAGACCGACACTCAGGAGCGCGGCGGCATCGACGGTCGCGCCAGCGCTGAAGTGCCGCGCGAGGTCGCGCAGATTGATCGGCAGGAACTCCACGCGCAGGGCGTTCTTGAATCCACGTCGGTGCCCGAGGCGTCGAACGAGAGGGATCTGACCACCCTCGAACTGCGCAGGCACCTTGCCGCGTGCCTTCTGCCCCTTGGAGCCTCGGGTCGAGTACGTGCCGTGTCCCGACGAATCACCGCGACCGACGCGCTTGCGTGGTCGCTTCGACCCGACCGGCGGCTTGAGGAGGTGCTGATCCACTAGTCCACTTCCTCCAGCGACACCATGTGGCGGACCTTGTCCCACATCCCGCGCACCGCGCGAGTGTCATCGTGTTCCACCGTCTGGTGCAGCTTGCGCAGTCCCAGTGCACGCACCGTAGCGCGCTGGTCCTTCGGCAACCCGATACCAGATCGGTACCAGGTCATTCGCAGCTTGCTAGCCATCGTCGTTCCTACCTGTCTCAGGCCGTGGCGCCGGCGGCCTGAGCGGCCGCGAGCTGCAGGCGACGCGCGCGCGCGTAGCCCGGCTGCCGCAACCCCTTGAGGCCCTCGATCGCCGCACGCGCGGTGTTCACCGGGTTGTTCGACCCGAGCGACTTCGTGAGCACGTCGTGGACGCCTGCGGCCTCCATGACAGCACGCACCGCGCCACCCGCGATGAGGCCCGTACCGGCCGAGGCCGGTCGGATGACCACCTTCGAGGCCTTGAACAGCGCGACGGTGTCGTGAGCGACCGTCCCGTCACGCATCGGCACCTGGAACATCGCCCGCCGCGCGATGACGCCACCCTTGCGAATGGCCTCGGGCACCTCGTTGGCACGGCCCATGCCGAAACCCACGCGCCCGGCACCATCTCCGACGACCACGATCGCCGTGAACGAGAAGCGTCGACCGCCCTTGACCACTTTGGCCACGCGGTTGATGAAGACCACCTTCTCGATGAACTCCGGCGCTTCCTCTTCCTGGTCACCGCGACGGCGCTCTCGACGGCCGCCGCCTCGCTCACCTCGGGCCGTGCGCTGGCTGACCATTAGAACTCCAGCCCTTCTTCGCGCGCGGCATCCGCGAGCGCCTGCATGCGGCCTGCGTATCGGAACCCACCGCGGTCGAAGACCACGGCCGAGGCCCCGGCAGCCCTGGCTCGCTGCGCGACGCGACGCCCGACCTCCTGAGCCCGCGCGACCTTCGTCGCGGAGCCCGTGCGGAGGTCGGCCTCGACGTCGGAGGCCGATGCCAGCGTGCGCCCGGCCACGTCATCGATGACCTGGGCGTAGATGTGCTGATTCGAGCGGTACACCGCCAGCCGCGGGCGCTGGGGTGTGCCGTTGACGCGCTTGCGAATGCTCCGGTGGCGCCGGATGCGCGCAGACGAGGACGTCTTGGTGCTCATCTCACGCTCCCCTTACCTGCTGGCCTTGCCGGCCTTGATGCGGATGCGCTCACCCTGGTACCGAATCCCCTTGCCGCGATACGGCTCGGGCGAGCGGACCTTGCGCACCAGGGCGGCCTGCTGGCCGACCACCTGCTTGTCGATGCCGCTGATGTGCAGTCGTGTCGGGGTTTCCACCTCGAACACGGCGCCTGGCAGCGGCGTCATCTCGACCGGGTGCGAGTAGCCCACCGTGAGCAGGAGGTTGGTGCCTCGAAGCTCTGCGCGGTAACCGGTCCCGATGATCTCGAGCGACTTCCGGAAGCCCTGCGACACGCCCTGCACCATGTTCGCGATGAGTGCTCGCGTCAGGCCGTGCAGCGCGCGCACCGTCGGTGCATCCGACGGCCGCGTCACGATGACCTGGCCATCCTCCAGCGTGACCCGGATCTCCGGGTGAATGTCGTGACTGAGCTCGCCTCGCGGACCGCGCACAGCGCAGTGCTGACCATCTAACGAGATGGTCACGTCCCCGGGAACCTCGATCGGCAAGCGGCCGACGCGTGACATCGTCTACTCCTCTAGTCCCGTGCTACCAGACGTAGCAGAGGACTTCGCCGCCGATCTTGCGGCGCCACGCCTCCTGGCCGGACATGACGCCCTGGGGCGTGCTCATGACCGCGATCCCCAGCCCACCGAAGACGCGCGGGATCTCGCGCTGGTTGACGTAGACACGCAGCCCGGGACGCGACACGCGTCGAATCCCGGCGAGGACCGCACGACGGTTCTCGTCATAGGTGAGTTGCAGATTGAGGAACGAGCGTGGTCCCTCGCTCTCCTCACTGAACCCGGAAATGAAGCCCTCGTCCTGCAGAACCCGCGCGATGTTCCGCTTCACGTTCGAGGCCGGCATGCGGACACTGGAGTGTCGCGCCTGCGCCGCGTTGCGAATGCGGGTGAACATGTCTGCGAGCGGATCGGACATCGTCATGCGGTGCCCCTGCCCTTCGCTCCCTCGAACTCGATCATGCGTGAGCGCATCGCGTTACCACGACGCCTTCTTGACGCCCGGGAGCTTGCCCTGGTTCGCCAGTTCACGGAAACAGATACGGCACATGCCAAACTTCCGCATGAACGCCCGCGGGCGACCACACGGGCGGTCCACCCACACGACGGGACAGCGGTTCTTCTCGCGCGTCGTGAATTTCGCCGTGCGATTCGCCTTGGCGATCTGCGACATTTTCGCCATCGCCTACGACCTCCTCGTGAACGGCATGCCGAGGAGTTCCAGCAGCCGCTTGCCTTCTTCATCCGTCTCCGCGGTGGTGACCACGTTGATCTGCATGCCACGCACGCGATCGACGCTGTCGAAGGACACCTCGGGGAAGATCAGTTGTTCGGTAAGACCCAGCGAGTAGTTGCCACGCCCATCGAAGGCATCGGGCGGGACGCCGCGGAAGTCGCGCACCCTGGGGAGCGCGGCGTTCATCAGCCGGTCGAGGAACTCCCACATCCGGTCGCCGCGCAGGGTCAGCATGACCCCGATGGGGTTCCCCTCGCGGAGGCGGAACTGCGCGATCGACTTGCGCGCCCGCGTTACGACCGGGCGCTGCCCGGTGATCGTCGCGAGGTCGCGCACGGCCGACTCGACCGCGTTCCCGTCGGTGAGCGCCTCGCCCAGTCCGATGTTGATGCCCACCTTCTGCAGGTTGGGCACGCGCATCGGGTTCGGGTAGGCGAACTCCTCCTGGAGCTTCGGCACGATCTCGGCGCGATAGCGCTGCTTGAGCCGGGGGAGAGACGTTGCGGTGACCATTAGTCGATCGCCTCGTTGCACTTCTTGCAGTAGCGGACCTTGCGGCCGTCCTCGAGGAGCCGGAACCCGACCCGCACCGCCTGGCTGCACGATCGGCAGACCACGCGCACGTTCGAGGCGTGCAGTGGCGCCTCGACGACCAGGATCTGCGACGGCTCCAGCTGCGAGCGCGCGCGGCGGTGCTTCTTCACCATGTTGGCGCCCGTCACGATGACGCGCCCCTCCTTGGTGAGCACCGAGCGCACCTCGCCGCGGCGGCCCTTGTCCTTGCCCGTCATGACCTGGACGGTGTCGTTGCGGCGCACCTTGGCAGCCATCACAGCACCTCCGGAGCAAGCGAGATGATGCGCATGAACTGGCGGTCGCGCAGCTCGCGGGCCACCGGCCCGAAGATGCGCGTTCCACGCGGGTTTCCGGCCTTGTCAGCGATGATCACCGCTGCGTTCTCGTCGAAGCGAATCGTCGAGCCATCCGGACGCTGGATGGGCTTTGCGACGCGAACCACGACGGCCCGCACCACGTCACCCTTCTTCACGTTGCTGTTCGGCTGCGCCTCCTTGACCGTGGCGATGATGATGTCGCCCACGCTCGCGTAGCGCCGTCGAGTGCCCCCGAGCACGCGGATGCAGAGGATCTCCCTCGCGCCGGAGTTGTCCGCGACCTTGAGTCGCGTCTCCTGCTGGATCATTCGGCGGCTCCACCCTCCGCGGGCGCGCCGTCACCGGTCGCCTCGGCAGCATGGGCGGCGCTGCGCTGCACCTCGTTGACCAGCGCGCGGTCGATCTCGGTCGCGGCGACCTCGGCGACGTCGCGCTCGGTCAGCACGTCGATGAGCTGCCAGCGCTTCAGCTTGCTGATCGGACGGCACTCCTCGATGCGCACCGTGTCACCGACGGTGGCGCGGTTCTCCGGGTCGTGCACCTGGTAGCGCTTCGTGGAGCGGATGACCTTGTGGTAGAGGCGGTGCCGCTTGGCACGCACCACCGCCACGATCACGGTCTTGTCGTTCTTGTCGGACACCACCGTGCCGATGCGACTCTTGCGATTGACGGCCGCCGGGGCCTGCTCGGTGGTCATGCGTTCCCTCGTTCTGCGGCTGCGGCGTCAGCCTCTGCGAGAATCTGGCGCTCCTTCAGGAGCGTCTTGATCCGGGCGATACGGAGTCGCGCCTTGTGGACCTGCGAGTTGTCAGCAAGCTGGCGCGTTGCCGCCTGAAAGCGCAGGTTGAACATCGACTCGTGCGCGGCCTCGAGGTCTGCGCGCAACTCGACGTCGCTACGGCCGCGCAGGTTCTGCGTCTCTGCAGCGGGCATTAGAACCCCTCCTCGCGCGGAATGACCTTGGTCGCCACGGGCAGCTTGTGGTGCGCGCGCCGGAACGCCTCGCGGACCGCCTCCTCGGAGACGCCGGAGACCTCGAACATCACACGGCCGCGCTTCACGACCGCGACCCAGTGGTCGACGGCACCCTTGCCCTTGCCCATGCGAACCTCGACGGGCTTACTCGTCACGGGCTTGTCCGGGAAGATGCGAATCCAGACCTTCCCACCACGCTTCAGCGAGCCCGTGATCGCGCGTCGTGCCGACTCGATCTGGCGCGAGTCGATCCACGCGGTCTCCTGGGCCTGCAGCCCCCACTCGCCGAAGGACACTGCGCTTCCGCTGTCGGCCATCCCCCGGCGCTTGCCGCGGAACTGCCGACGGTACTTCGTCCGACGAGGCATCAACATGGCGGTGTTCCGTCCCCGCTTCTCGGCGTGCTACTCGGAGGCCGACGAGGTGGTTACGAGGTCGAGCGGCGTCTGGCCCGGCGTGTAGTCGCCCTTGTAGAGCCAGCACTTCACCCCGATGACACCGAACGTCGTGTGCGCCTTCGCGAATCCGAAGTCGATATCGGCGCGGAGCGTGTGCAGCGGCACGCGGCCCTGCATCTCCTGCTCCGACCGGGACATCTCGCTACCGCCGAGGCGCCCGCTGATCTTGACGCGGCAACCCAGCGCGCCACGCCCCATCGTGCGTTGCACGGCCTGCTTCATCGCGCGCCGGAAGGCCACGCGGCGCTCCAGCTGATCTGCGACAGACTGCGCCACGAGCTGCGCGTCCATCTCGGGCACGCGCACCTCTTCGATGTTGAGACGGATGCGACGGTCCGTCGCGCCCTGCAACAGCTGCCGCAGGCGCTCGGCGTTCTGGCCGCCACGCCCAATGACGATGCCTGGCTTGGCGGTCTTGACCGTCATGGTGATCTGGTTGGCGTTGCGCTCCATCAGCACCTGGCTGATCGATGCGTCCGCGAGCGTCGTCTCGATCAGCCGGCGCAGCCGGAGATCCTCGTGCAGCAGCGTGCTGTACTCGCGCTCGCTGAACCAGCGCGACTGCCAGTCGCGCATGATGCCGACGCGGAACCCGTAGGGATGTACTTTTCGGCCCATCAGCCGTCCTGTTCTCTCGTCGTCCGCGCGCTAGAAGCGGTCGTCGCCCTCGACGACCACTGCGATGTGGCTGTAGCGCTTCAACTGCGGCGCCACTCGACCGCGCGAGCGAGGTCGAAACCGCTTCAGCGTCCGGGCATCGTCGGCAACCGCGCGCTTCACGATTAGCCGGTCCGGGTTCAGGTTGTGGTTGTTCTCAGCGTTCGCCGCGGCCGAGCGCACCAGCTTCAGCAGGATGCGCGCCGTGCGGTGAGGCATGAACTCCAGCAAACCCAGGGCCTCGAACACCGAGCGCCCCTTGATGGCCTCGCAGACCAGTCGCGCCTTGCGAGGCGCCACCGGCTGGTTCGAGGCGAGTGCACGCACTTCCATCGTTCTTACCTCGTCCTCGACGTGCTCTCGTCGCGACCGCGGTGCCCGCGGAACGTGCGGGTGAAGGCAAACTCGCCGAGCTTGTGTCCGACCATGTTCTCGGTGCAGAACACCGGCACGTGACGTCGCCCGTCGTGCACGGCGATCGTGAGCCCAACCATCTCCGGCAGCACGGTTGAAGCTCGCGACCAGGTGCGGATCACCTCTTTGCGACCCGAGGCCTGGGCCGCCTCGACCTTCTTCATGAGCTTGTCCGAGACGAACGGCCCCTTCTTCGTAGAGCGCGACATGGACTACCTCCGACCCTTGCCGCGGCGACGCACGATGTACTGGTCGGTCCGCTTGCTGTTGCGCGTGCGGAACCCGAGCGCCGGCTTGCCCCAGGGCGTCTTTGGCCCAGGCATACCGACGGGGGCCTTGCCCTCGCCACCACCGTGCGGGTGATCGACAGGGTTCATCACCGAGCCGCGCACCTGCGGGCGACGCCCACGATGCCGCGTGCGACCCGCCTTGCCGAGCTTCACTTGCTGGTGCTCAGCGTTGCCCACGACGCCGATCGTCGCGTAGCAACCGTCCAACACCTGACGCATCTCACCGGACGGCATGCGCAGCAGCGCGTAGCCGTTGTCCTTCGCCATCAGCTGGATCGCCACCCCGGCGGAGCGGCCGAGCTGGCCACCGCGCCCGGGCTGCATCTCGACGGCGTGCACCTGCGTGCCCGTCGGGATGTTCGAGAGCGGCAATGCGTTCCCAACTACGATCGGGGCATCCGGAGCGGCAACGATCATCTGGTCCACCTGCATCCCGTTGGGAGCGAGGATGTACCGCTTGTCACCATCCCGGTAGAAGATCAGCGCGATGCGTGCCGTCCGTCCGGGGTCGTACTCAATCGCTGCAACTCGGCCCGGCACGCCGTGCTTGTCGCGCTTGAAGTCGATGAGACGAATGAGTCGCTTCGCGCCGCCCCCGCGATGCCGAGTCGAGATCCGACCCGTCGTCGCGCGGCCTGCGCGCTGCTTCTTGGAAACCGTGAGCGACTTCTCGGGCGACTTCTTCGTGATCTCCTCGAAGGAGTAGCCGCTGGCGTTGCGACGCCCCGGGGACGTGGGCTTGTACTGGCGAATCGGCATTCGCTAGATCCCCTCGAAGAGCTGGATCTGGTCGCCGGCGCGCAGAGTCACCACGGCCTTCTTCCAGTCTGGCTGCTGACCGCCACGACGGCGGCCCATGCGCTTGATCTTGCCGCGGACCCGCATGGTGTTGACGGCTTCAACGTGGACGTTGAACGCCTTCTCCACGGCCTCGCGGATCTGCAGCTTGTTGGCGGCCAACGCCACCGCGAAGGCGTACTTGTTGTGGCTCGCGAGCATGGTGGTCTTCTCGGTGACCAGGGGTCGCCGGAGCACCTCGTACGGGTGAATCGCCTTCGGCATC
>CADEHD010000028.1:0-3545 GCA_902827055.1 uncultured Chloroflexota bacterium
ACTACCCGGCGCGCGGCCTGATCGCGGCCTATGGCTGGCTGGCGGCCTGGGGCGACGCTGGCGCGGTGGCCGACGAGATAACCAGGTTTCGCCGTTGCGGAACAGACATCCCGATGTTTGTGCAGTGGTGACGTAAGACTTGACCGTTGATCAACGGCTGGTAGCCGTCAACGGTGCGCTGGCACTCACAAGGCTAGGCCAATTCGCGGAACGACGATCGGACAGGCTCAAGCGGAACGTGGACTTTCCGCGGCGCTCGAGGGGCGGGCGGCTGACGGACGCGTGGGCGACGTCAGGTCGCAGAGGCCAGCGATGATGAAGTCGAGCATCGCGACGAGGGCGTTGTTCCGTTGCGTCTTCGTCTGCAGTCCGACGCGCCCATCGAGCACGAGCGAGGCGAAGCCATGCACGGCCGCCCAGGCGCGCAGTTCCGCACCGACTCGCCGCTCAGTCGACATGTGCCCTTCGGCGACGAGATCGTCTAACGCCCTTCCCAGGAGTTCCGCAGGCGTCGGCCCGTCGATCTGTGACGCCCCGCCGTCCAGGCAGGACAACCCGCTCGGGCCGAACATCAAACGGAAGAGTTCTGGCCGCTCGAGGGCCAGTTCCACGTAGGCACGCCCGACGGCCCTGAGTCGGCTCGTGGCGGTTGTGCGGTCATCGGCAGCGCGCCCGCGGCGCGCCATCGCCGCGGCCATACGGCGCGACAGCTCCTCGAAGCCGCTGGCGGCGACGGCCGTAAGCAGCGCGGACTTGTCCGCGAAGTGGCGATACGCAGCGTTCGCCGTGACGCCGACTGACCGCGCCGCTTCCCGCAGGCTGAACCGCTCCTGACCGCCCTCCTCCACCATCTGCGTGGCGGCGGCGACGAGAGCATTGCGCAGGTCGCCGTGGTGATAGGGCATCTGCGGCTTTGGCATCCCATCATGTTGACAGCGTGAACTTCTCCTGTAAAGTACACATCGTGAACATGAATGCGGTGCCGACCATCACGCGCGTCACCCCGCCACCGGCCCGGCACGACTCTGGGCGACCCGCTCCCACTGCCCTGCGGCGTCACCCTGCCCAGTCGCCTGGTGAAGGCGGACGTCCACTGCTCGCACGCGCCAGCAGCACAGAGGGGAGAGAGGCAGCGATGAAGCTCGCAGTACTCGGTGCCACGGGCCTGACAGGGGCTCAGGTCGTCGGACAGGCGCTCGCCGCGGGGCATGCGGTGACCGCGCTCGTGCGGAACCCCGACACGGTCACACTCCGGCACGACCAGCTGGTCGTGCACCAGGGCAGTCCGGTGGCGGCCGCCGACATCGCCGCCTGCCTGGCCGGGGCCGATGCCGTCATCCACTGTCTCGGCATCGGCGGTCTGGGCACTGGCGCCCCGACGACGCTGGTGTCGGACTCCGTGAAGGCCGTGCTCGCCGAGATGACGCCCCACGGCGTCGGGCGCCTGGTGTGCATGTCGAACATCGGCACCGGCGGCAGCGGCTCGTGGCTCGTCCGTCGCGTGCTCCCCGTCGTGGTGCGGCGGATCCGACCCATCCTCGAGGACAAGGAGCGGATGGAGGCCGCGCTCAGGTCCAGCGACGTGGAGTGGGTAGCCGTCCGCATGGCAGCCATCACCAAGGGACCGCTGAAGCCGGTGCGCACCACCATGGACGGGCGCGGACTGGGTCTGTCCGTGACCGCGGCATCAGCCGCGTCGTTCCTCCTGGCGCGCGCCCAGGGACCAGAGTTCCTTCGACAGACGCCTTCGCTGAGCAATTGAGGAGATCCACGTGACTTTCATCGTCATCTTCCCTCGTCGACCTCGGGTCCGCGACTGGCTCCGTGTCGGTGGCATGACAGGTGCGCCCGAACGCGAGCGCCGCATGCACCGGTGGGGACTGTCGACGACGTCAACTGAGCGAGGCATTGAGTCGGAGTCGGCCAGCGCGAAGGAATGCAGATGAGCTTCACAGCATCAACAACGTTGGTCGGGATTGCCGGCCTGCTGCTCGGTGCCGGCTGGCTCACCACCGGTCGCATGTACTTCAGACAGTGGTCGATGGAGGCGCCCGAGGAGGCCCTGGTGGTGGGCCGTCGGATCGGCGCCGTGTTTGTGGGGATCGGGCTCATGCTCATCCTGGGCCGCTCGGGAACAGCTGAGGATCTTCGAACGGCCGTCCTCGTCGGAATTTCCGTTGCGCTTGTGACGGAGGCCGTCCTGGGCCTCAGTGAACTCCGCGCAGGTCGGATGGGCCGCGGGATCCTGGTGGGTGTGACCGGCGAGGTCCTGCTCACCGCCAGCCTCCTCTCTGCCCTGTGAAGGAGATGGAGACGGTGAGCGCGAAACCGGCCGCTCCACGGTTTGGCAAGTTGACTCCCAAGTACAAAGCAATCGCGTGGATCGTGGGCCGCACCATGTCGCCGCCGGAGGTCGTAGGGCCGGAGCGAGCCCGACAGGATCTGCTGAAGACCAGCACTGGAAGTGCATTGTTGGTCGGGCGTCGGCCGCAACTGGCTTCCATCAGCGACGGACAGCTCGCCGGCGTCGACGTTCGCCGGTACCGCCCCCACGACCAGCGCCCGGGCACCATCGCCTTCTTCCACGGAGGCGGCTGGACGGCCGGCGGCATCGACACGCATGACATCCTGGCTGCTTCGCTGGCCGCACGGACGGGCCACGAGGTGGTGTCGGTCGAATATCGACTCGCGCCTGAGCATCGGTTCCCCGCAGGCCTCGACGACGGTCTGGCGGTCGTCGAGGCGCTGCTCGACGATGGGCATGTGGCGGTGGCCGGAGACAGCGCGGGTGGCAACCTGGCCGCAGTGATAGCCCAACGCTTGCCGGTGCGCGCGCAGCTCTTGATGTACCCGGTCGTGGACGCCGCCGAGGAAAGCGACTCCTACCGTCGCTATGGCAGTGGCCACCTTCTTACCTCGGAGTCAATGCGCTATTTCCGCGACGAGTACGTGCCAGAAGCCAGCCGTCGGCGCGACCCGGCGGTTTCACCGCTGCGCGCGGAGGACCTGCGCGGTGCCGCGCCCGCCTACATCACCTTGGCGCAATGTGATGTGGTGCATGACGAGGGAGCCGAATACGCCGCACGGCTCGAGCGAGCTGGAGTCGAGGTGACCCTTGATGACGTTCCCGGCGTACCGCACGGGTTCATGTCAATGCTCGGCTTCAAGGAGGCGCAACAGGCGCTGTCGCGATGTGCATTCTGGCTGCAAGATCGGCTCGGTGGGCCGGACGCAACACATCGCCGGTAGCGATCCAACGGGAGTCTTCTGGGTGCCTCTGCAGCTGGGTTCTCGGCATGGGCAAGTCGAGGGCAAGGCAAGTTGAGTCCAGTGGAGTGGTGCGGGAACGATCCTCCGACGCGGCCATGCGCGCGCCTCTTCCAGCGCCCGGGCCTCTGGGTGCGCCGCCGGAGTGGTCGTCGCACCGTCGTGGAGAGCGCGGCCGTCCTCGATGCCGGCTTCGAGCGGGGCGCCGAGGACGCGTCCGTGTGCCTCGTCGACCACGCGATGCGCCTCACGAGCGACTCGGGTCGCAACCGCCTCGC
>CADEHD010000028.1:3645-13564 GCA_902827055.1 uncultured Chloroflexota bacterium
GCCCGCGCGATGTCCTGACGGTTCTGGACTTCGACGTACTCGCGCGGGCTGGTCTCCGTCGGCGTAGGAGGCTCCCCCGTCCGAGCTGGAGCGGCCGGCGTTCCTGCTCCGCAGGCGACGCTCACCAGCGTTCCAGCTCCCGGATGCGTCGTACCCGGCGTCGTTCGTTGCGTCCGGGACTACGCTCCGTGTCTGGACGTACGGAACCGTCGATGGGGGGCAGGCTCGTGAAGATCGGCGTGGGGCTTGCGCGGAACGCGCCGGACGACTGGGCGAGTGCGGCGCGCTTCGCGGTGGAGGCTGAGCGGCTGGGCGTCGACTCGATCTGGTCGGCCGAGACCTGGGGGTTCGACGGCGCCACACCCCTCGCGTACATCGCTGCGCTCACGTCGAGCGTGCGCCTGGGGACGAGCATTCTGCAGATCGGCGCTCGCACGCCCGCCCTGACGGCGATGACCGCGATGTCGCTGGCCTCGATGAGCGGCGATCGGTTCATCCTCGGGCTGGGCCTGAGCACGCCCCAGATCATGGAGGGCTGGCACGGCCTCCCCTTCGATCGCCCCGTAGTGCGAACGCGCGAACTCATCGAGATCGTCCGGCTCGTCACGGCGCGCGATCGCCTCGACTACCACGGTACTGTCCACAACGTCCCGCGCAACGGCGCCCGTGTGATGCGCTCCGCCGCGCAGCCTCGTCGGGTGCCGCTCTACGTCGCATCCGTCGGGCCGCAGATGCTGCGGATGACGGGCGCGCTGGCCGACGGCTGGATCGGCAACTGCTTCCTCCCGGAGCGCGCGCACTTCCACCTCGATCACCTTCGTGCGGGTGCCGCGTCAGCCGGGCGGGCGCTCACCGACCTCGAGTTGCAGGTGCCAGTGACGCTCGAGTTCGGTGAGGACGTCGATGAGCTGAGGAAGCGCCACGCGCGCGGGTACGCGTTCACCTTCGGAGCGATGGGCACGCCTCGTGGCAACTTCTACGTGGAGGCCTACGCGCGCCAGGGCTTCGAGGAAGTGCGCGAGGTCGAGCGCCTCTGGCTCGACGGCCGACGTGACGAGGCCGAGGACCTCGTCCCGCTCGAGATCGGCGAACGTACGAACCTGCTCGGGACGCCAGCCCTGATCAAAGACCGCCTGCGGGCGTACCGCGCCGCCGGCATCACCTCGCTGCGAGTGGGGCTACGCGGCCAGAACATTGATCAGCGGCTGCGCGACCTCGCCCTGCTGCTCGACCTCGTCCGCGAGGTCGAGGGGGAGGCTGCTCCGCTGTAGTCCGTCCCCGAGGCGTCCCGGCGAAGCCAACGCCGGACGAGTGCTGGAGGGGGGCACAGGCCCCCTCGGACGCCGGACCTCGAGGGGTCCTGTGCCGCGTTCCGATTCGTGATGTGCGATATCGCACAGACACGGAGCCGCTGTCGCTATTGAGAGTTAGTATCATTAACCCGCCGCGAGGCAGACGTGAGTAATGAGTGGTGGCGTGTACTCCTTGCCCTCCCTTTTGACCGTTGCCGCCTCCGCAAGCGCTCCGACGCGCGCCGTGCAGCGCACGTTCCGGCGTGGGCAGGTCGCCGCCACGCGTGGGGACTTCGTGCTCCAGGTCCAGGAAGGGGTGGCCGCCCTCACGGCAGCGCACCACGACGGCACGGAGGTGCTTCTGGGCCTCGTGGGACCGGGCGAGTTCCTGATCCAGCACCCGATCGACCTCTGTCATGTGTCGGCGGTGGCGCTCACGGACCTCCGAGTCGTCGCGACACCGTGGGACGAGCTCGCGATGTCGCCCGGCTTCGCCTCACAGCTTCGCGCGCAGCTCCTTCGGATGGAGGGCTGGACGGCGATGCAGGCCCACCCGTACGTCGATCGCCGCATCCTCGGGATCCTCACGCTCCTGGGCGAGCGCTTCGGTCGACCTCATCAAGCGGGGTTGGTCGTCGACGTGCGACTGACGCACGCGCAGCTGGCCTCTGCCGTTGGCGCCACCCGCGCGACCGTTACACGACTGCTGACGAACCTCGAGCGGTCCGGGGAGATCCTTGTCGTTGGCCGTGGTGCCGATCGGCGGTACTGCCTGCCTTCGACGGCCGCCGTCGCCTCACATGCGCTCGCAGAGAGGAACAACTGATGCCCTTCGTGTCCGCCACGCGGCCACGCTGACGTCACACGCCTCCCGCGCCCGCGGGTGGCAACACCGACCAGGACTGCGAGGGAACGTGATTCCGCACACCCGCCTGTACCGCACGCACGATGCGTCGCGCGACGACCTGGTGCAGACCATGCACGAGCTGGGGCGCGGTCACCTCGAGGGTGCCTGCGAGCACGACGAGGCGGGCACGCTGCACCACGCCCTCCTCGACGATGTCCGGAGCTCGGGCTACCTCGGGGCGGCCGTGCCTCGCAAGTACGGGGGCGGAGGGCACCGGCTCGTCGACCTCGTGATGGCGCAGGCGGCCCTCGCGGAGTACGACCCGAGCACGGCGCTGGGCATCGGGATGCACCACATGGTTGTGGGCGATGAGGCAGAGTCGGCCTCGTGGCCGGAGTGGCGCCGGCGACCGTTCTTCCGCCGTGTGGCGGGCGGCGAGCTGCTGCTGAACGTGCTGGCCACCGAGCCCGGCGTCGGCTCACCGCAGGGCGATGCGCTGCCGGAGACCGTGCTTCGCCCTCGCCCAGGAGGCGGGTGGCTTCTCGGCGGCACGAAGTCGTTCGCGACGTTCGCGCCAGTGCTCACGCACGCGATCGTGTATTGCGCCCTCGGTGACGGCAGCGGGCGCGTCGCCCGGGCGCTCGTGCCGATGGACAGCCCGGGGATCACCATCGAGCCGACCTGGGACAGTGCCGGCATGCGCGCCACGGAGTCCCACCACGTGCACTTCGAGGATGTGCATGTCGCCGCGGACGCCATCCTCGCGACGCAGCCGTTCGGTGTCCGCAGTCGCCGACCCGCGATGACGCCCTGGTTCACGTTGCTGGTCTCGGCCGTGTACCTCGGCATCGCGCGAACGGCACATGCCGAGGGCTGCGCGCACGCCCTGCGCGCGCTCCCCGGCCGCACCGAGGCTCGCGCGTACGACACACGGCGCACGGTTGCCGAGTGCGAACGTCGGCTGCTGGTTGCTGAATCCGTGCTCCTGAGCGCCGCCGCGACCGTCGACGCGGGGCAGCGCGATGCGACTGGCCTGACGCCGCTCGAGGTCACCGCGAAGCTCGAGGTGACGAACATGGCGCTCGATGTCGTCGACTCTGCCGTGCGCATCGTCGGTGGCGCCTCGCTGCGCCGCGGCTCGAGACTGGAACGAGCATGGCGCGACGTCCGCTGCGGCACCATCCACCCGCCCACGGACGCGACCGCGCTCTCCATCCTCGAGCAGTCTGCTCTGCGCGCTGCGGCGACGTCGGGCGCGATCCTCCCCGTCCCGCGGTAGGACACGCTCAGCCCAGCGGTCCCCGAGGGTCCACGGCGTCGCGGATGGCGTCCCCCAGCAGGTTGGCGATCACCACCGTCACGCCGATGGCGAGTCCCGGCACCACCATCAGCCACGGGTAGGTGTCGAATCGCCCGCGCGCCTCGCTCACCATCGCCCCCCACTCGGCGTGCGGGGGCTGCACGCCCAGTCCGAGGAACGACAGTGAAGCCAGCCCCAGGACGGCGTTCCCGAGGTTGACGGAGCTCAGGACCAGCGCGGGGCCCACGATGTTCGGGCCGATGTGCCGCCACACGATCCGGGCGGGCGAGCAACCGAGCGCGAACGCGGCCGTCACGTACTCGGCGTTGCGCTCCCGGAGCACGAAACTGCGATAGACGCGCGCGTACCAGGGCCAGCCGGTCAGGACGAGTGCCACCAGCAGGTTGCCGAAGGACTTGCCGAGGATCCCCACGATCGCGAGCGCGATGACCAGCGGTGGCACGGCCAGGAGCGCATCGATCGTGCGCGCCAGGAAGGCGTCGAGGGTGCGCCCTCGCGACGCCGCCGCAACGCCGACGAGCATCCCCAGGCAGGTTGCACCGGCGACGACCACGGCCGCACCACCGAGGGAGCGGCGGCCACCGTGGAGCACGCGCGCCAGGATGTCGCGACCGAACTCGTCCGTCCCGAGCGGATGGGCGCGGCTCGGGCCAGCGAGGCGCCCTCGGAGGTCCGTCTGGTTCGGGTCGTGGTCCCACGCGATAGGGCCGAGCGCGAGCAGCACCGCGACGAGCAGCGCGGTGGCTCCCGACAGCGCGGGGACTACGCCGACGCTCGTGCGCCACCCTCCCCGAGGCGCAGCCGCACTCGATGCCTGGCGCGCGCTGAACGCGGACTCGCGGGACGTCACGCTGATTGCCGCTGCCTGGGATCAACGACCCCGTAGGCGACGTCGACGACAAAGGTGCTCGCGACGACCACCAGCGACACGACGAGCACGAACCCGAGGATGACTGGCACGTCCCCCGCCAGCGCGGCATCGACGCCGAGCTTGCCGATGCCCGGCCACGCGAATACCCACTCGATGACCGATGCGTGGGCAATCAGCGAGGCGAAGTCGAGTCCGATGACCGTGATGACCGGCATCAGGGCGTTCGGCAGCGCGTGCCGCGCGACGATCGCGCGCTCCGCGACGCCACGCGAGCGTGCGGTGCGAACGTAGTCGGAGCGCAGCTCCTCGAGGGTTAGCGCGCGCGTCAACCGCGTGAGCAGTCCGAGGTTGCGCACGGCGAGGACCGCCGCCGGCATGATGATCCCAAGGGGCGTGAACGATCCCAGCGCTGGCAGCCAGCCGAGCTGGACCGAGAACAGCCACATCGCGAAGAGCGCCAGCCAGAACCCCGGAAGTGACGCTCCGAGCAAGGTCAGCAGCCGAATTGTGTGGTCCAGCGGGGACCCCGCCCGCGTCGCGGCAACCACTCCGAGCGGTACGCCGATCGCCACGGCAAGCGCGAGCGATGTCACGGCAAGCACTGTCGACGGCCACAGCCGCTCGCCGATGAGCGACGCCAGAGGCTTCTTGGAGACGAAGGACTCCCCAAGGTCGAGATGGGCGGCGTCGGCAACCCATCGGGCGTACCGCTCCCAGATCGGTTGGTCGAGTCCGAGCTCGACGCGCTTGGCCGCGACATCGCGCTCGTCGACGGCGTCGCCGGCGCCCGCGACTGCGAGGGCGCGTCGGGCGGGGTCGATGGGAGCGGCGGCCAGCAGGCAGAACACGACGACGGAGGACGCGACGAGCATCGGCACTGTCTCGAGCGCGCGTCGCGTGACCAGGCGCACGAGCATCCGCGCGGCTACCGCACCGCGAGGATGACGCGGTTGTCCAGCCGCTGCCACACGGTGTCGACCTCACTGAAGCCCGCCTCACGGAGCGCCGCGAGGTGCACGTCGACGCCCGTATGCACGACCTCCGCGCCGGCCGCTCTCGATGAGCCAATGGCCGCCTCGCGGTCGCCGGGTCGCCACGCGAACAGCCGATCGCGCTCCTCGAGGAGCTGCGCGAACTGAGGATCAGCGCGGACGCCGAGCCACCACTGCTCCCACGTGTCCCTACCCGTTGCGCGTCCTGCCTCGAGCTGGCGCGCCCGCCACTCGCCTGCGAGACGGCGGAGCGTCGGGAGGGCTGGGCTGTACTGCATGTGGTCGCCGTTGACGACCACGCCGCCCGGACGCACGAGGCGTGCAAGCTGCCGGTACAGGTCGACGATCTCGCCGCTGTGCAGCCAGTGGATGGCTGTGCTGCTCAGCGCGGCATCGACATGCCCCACGCCGAGTTCGGCAAGTGGGAGAGCGCTCGGCCAGGCGCCGTCACGCAGGCTGGCGTTGAGCCAGCGAATTCGCCCTCCCGCGTCGCCGTGCGTGGTGCGCGCGATCGCGAGGAGGACCGGATCAAGGTCCACCGCGATCACGCGCGCGAGTGGGAAACGGTCGGCGATGCGGCGCGCGATCGCGCCCGGGCCGCATCCGATGTCGATCGCCACGAACTCGGGGCCGACGGTTCCTTCGACGGCGTCGAGCATCGCCGTGAACCGCTCCTCACGTTCGAATACGTAGGCCGCCTGCTGCGCCTCCCATCGGCGGTACCAGTCGTGCGTCGTCGCGGGTGCCGATGCAGCTGCGGTCATGACTCGCCGCCCTCCCGAGGCACATCGATGCGGCTGGGATGCGAGCCCGGCACCGGGCTGCGCAGGTCGAGTTCGAAGTGGACGGTGTTGAAGGTGGTCGGGCGAGCGTCGTACAGCTCGCGGGCGATCGAGCGCCAGAACGCCTCGGCGCCATCGCGCGACGTGTTCGTGTGGAGTACGAGGTGCTCGTAACCGCCCTCGGCTGCGGTCCAGCGACGGAGCGCTTCGACGATGTCGCGCGAGGCGCCTCGACGGCGCACCTCGCGCTGCGCGTACACGCGCACGATCTCGGCGGTGGTCGCCCTCGGGAAGCGCGCGGGCAGCCAGTCCGGGCGTGGCTGGGGGAACGCGCCCCCCTCCTGGATCGCGCCGACCGCGATGACCCGCCCCTCGGTCTCATCGACGGCGACGGCGAGCGCCTGCCGCGGGTGATCGAGGTAGTGCTCCCGCAGCGCGAGGACATCCGCGTGGATGTCGGGTCGCAGGCCGTACCCGTAGTCCTCATCGAAGGTGCGGATCATGAGTGCGCGCACGGCGTCGAGGTCGGAGACGGTGGCGAGGCGGACGCGGTAGCCCCCGGCCGTCGCCGTTGCTCGTTTCCGCGCCTCGAGGGTCAGCGGGAGCTGATAGTAGATCGTGTCCGCGTCCGGCGGGCGACCGTGCGTGATCTCCGTGGCAACCGCCGACCACAGCGTCCGAGCCGCGGCATTCTCCGCGCCGGTGTGCAGGTGGATCGCCTCGTATCCGAGGTCGACCGCGCGCTGGCGAGCGGCTTCGGTGAGGCGGATGGCGAGCCCTCGGCGCCGCCACCCCTCGTCGACGGCTACGCGGCCGAGCTCGCACGACACGCCGGGACGAAACGTTCGCGCCACCCAGTCAGCGGGCGGCAGCCGATCACGGATCGCCGCCGTGCCAACGATCGCCCCGCCGGCCATCTCCCGTGCGACCAGCAGTACCTGGCGGGGATTCTCGAGGTAGGCCCCGCGCAGGTCGTCGATATCGGCGTGCCACCTGGGGTCGTACTCGAAACTGGCGAGGAGGAGCGCACGCGCCCCCGGCAGGTCCCGAGGGGCGGCTTCCGAGATGACGACGGCGCGTCGCTCCGACTCAGGCATCGAGGCGCGTCGCCTCGGTGTACTTGTACGAGTCGAGGGGGTGCGGCTTGAAGTCCCGTACCTTCTTCGAGTAGGCCACCACCTGGTAGGGATTCACGAGCGGCACGATCGGAACGTCATCGCCAATGGCGCGCTGCATCTCACCGAACAGCCGCGCCTGCTCGGCTGCGTCGGAGCTCTGGATGTAGCGACCAAACGCCGCGTTGACGCGCTCGTTGCTGTAGCGGTCCTTGTTGCGTGGGGACGGCGTGTACAGCGTCGCAAGAAGGCGGCTCACATCGCCGAACGCGGCACTGCCAATGGAGTACATCGTGCTGTCGAACGCGTTGGATGCCAGCGCCTGCTCGACGTCCGCGAGCTTCTCGATCGACAGCTCCATGCCTGCAGCCTTGGCCATGTCGAGGATGGCGACGGCGAACTGCTCGAGCTCCGCGCGTCCCGAGTAGGTGCCCAGCTTGAACGCGAGCCGCTTTCCGTCCTTGACGCGCACCCCATCGGGGCCGGGGCGCCACCCCGCGGCATCGAGGACTCGCTTCGCCTCGTCAGGCGCCGTCCGATGGGCATCGACGAGACCCGCGATCCCAATCGACGCCGGGGCGATCGCCTGTGCGACCTCGCCGACGCCATCGAGGACGGCGTCGATCAGCCCCTTCCGGTCGACGAGGAGGGACAACGCGCGGCGCACGGCCACATCGTTCAGTGGCTCGCGCGTCGGATTGAGCACGATCATGTGCTGGCGCGCCCACGGAGCGGGATCCACCTGCACTCCCGCGAGGCGCAGCTTCGAGACGTCCGAGGGCAGGAGCGCCTGCGCGACGTCCATGTCCCCCGCCTGCACCGCAAGGGAGCGCGCTGCCGTATCGGCGAGCTGTCGCGCGGTGATCCTGGCGAGGGCCGGTGGCCCGCCTCGGTAGCCGGCATACGCCTCGAGGGCGATCGACTCGCGAGCCGTGAACGCGGTGGGGCGGAAGGGGCCCGTGCACACGAACTGGTCCCCGGCGACCTTCTTGATCGCGAGGTTGGGCGCGGCAAGGTTGTTGCGCATCATGCCCACGGGCATCGGAGTCCGAATGGTGAGCGTCTGGCCATCAGCCGTGAACACGGTGTCGCGCGGCAGCAGGTCGGCGGTACCGGGCGCCTTCTCCATCGTCCGAACGAACGAGGCCCTCACCGCTTCCGCGTCGACACGCGTGCCGTCCCAGAACGTCACGTCGTCTCGAAGCACCACGCGCCAGGTCAGGTCGTCGACCCGGTCGAGACTCTTCGCGATCCACGGCTCCACCCGGAGGGTCTCCGTGTACCGCATCAGGCTCTCGCACACCCCCAACGACATGAGGTTGAACGATGCCGTGCCCACGTCGGGATCCAGCGTGGCGGGGAGAAAGGGCTCCGAGACTCGCAGTTCGCCCCGACTCGGACCGCGCGTAGCCGCGACCTGCGGGGTGCCCGGCGCTGCGGATGGTGACGCTAGTGCGGTCGTTCTCTCCGGCTCCTGCGGTGCGGCGCAGGCGGCGAGGAGTCCGGGGGTGCCGAGCAGGAACCCGGCGCGGGTGGCGATCCGGAGGAACTCGCTTCGGGAGACATTGCCGCGAGATGCGCGGGGTGACATGGGTGCTCTTTCGTGGATGCGCGGGCGGGCCATCGTTCCCCGGAGGAGGGGCGGTGCCGCTCAACCTACGCCGCGCGCATCGATGGGTCGGTGCGCAATCGGGCTCGCGAACGGTGTCGAATCGCACGTGGGTGCGTGGGTACGTGGGTACGTGGGTACGTGGCGCGCTGGCAGCGGGCTCCGCGCGCGAAGTCGACGAGGTGGTGCGGCTCGAAGGCACCTCGGAGGCCGTGCCGTTGCGGCACGGACTGGCTAGAGACATGGGTGCGTCCCGGCGAGGACGCACCCAACCGGCGCGTCGAGGACCGCGCCAACCGAATCCTAGTTACCTGCGCTGGTTCACACTGTGCGCATTGTGGCTATGCAGCCGACTCAAGGGCACCACACGTGGCACCGATCGCACAGTCAGGAGGCAGTAGCGATTGAGGTCGCGTCGTCACTTACTCCACTGGTGTAGGCCTCCCAGTCCACGCACTGCGCGCCTGCGAAGCGAGCCGAGGTCAGCGTCCGAAGATCTCCGTGCGGGGGTGGAACGAGAACCAGCCGAACCAGAACGACAGCGTGCCCACGACTCGCGGCGCGATCTCGCCATCCGGGCCGACGAGGCCAGTCTCGGTCACCCGCCAGGCAGCACCCGTTGCGTCCCTCACCAGGTCGGCGGGGCCGCCCGCTGTGAATCGCAACCCACGAGGGCGCTCGTAGGCGCGCACTGTGCCGCCCGCCTCGTACTGGAGGATGCCCACGACGGCAGCCTCGGCCTCCACGTCGATGACGGGGTGCGGCGCCACGAGTACCACATCGAGGTCGCCCATGCGGTCGTTGGTGACGCCCGCGCGCGCGAGGTCGCGCAATGGACACGCCCGGGCGGTCTCGCCGGAGGTGAGTCCGTACACCCAGGTCTTCGCCGGGAGGAGCGTGCTCCGATGCGCGAGGGGGAAGATCGGTTCGCCGGAGGTGAAGTACTCCAGGTATGGGTAGCCCAGCGTGTAGCCCCGGCCTCGCCCCGTCTCGAGCGAGAGCACTGTCGTCTCGGGATGCGCCGCCTGCCAGTCGCGCCAGGTCGTGACGACGGTGGGCAGCGGGCGGAGCTGCGGCGTCACCACGCCGG
>CADEHD010000029.1 GCA_902827055.1 uncultured Chloroflexota bacterium
GGTTTCCGATGCCCACCTCGAAGAGCGCGGTGACCACGACATCGTTCGCGCCAGCCACCTGCACGAGGCCAGCGTCCATCGCCATGTCGTTGAGCTCGACCTGGATCGGCGTGACCGCCGACCACATGTCCTCGAGGGCGTTCGAGAAGCCGCGCGCGAAGCTGCGCAGCAACGTGACTTCGATCTCCCCGAAGTCGCGGTCGCGCGACACGAGGATGCCGTTGCCGCCAAGCAGGCGATCGATGACCTCGGCTGCGATGTCGGTGCTGAACTCCAGCACGATGTTGCCGTCGAGCGGCGCCATGGACAGCACGTAGCAGACGGTCTGCCCGGGCACCTGTGCCTGCCACTCCTCGTACAGCCCCTGCTCGATACTCGAGAGGCGGATGGTCACCAGCGTGCGGAGTCGCGAGGAGAACGCGGCGCCGACCTGCCTCGCGAAGGTGTCGTGCATCGACTGCAGCGTGTGCCACTGCTCCTTCGAGAACTTGTCGGGACGCCGGAAGTCGTACGCCTTGATCAGACGCACGATCGGACGGTCCTGCGATGCCGGCGCGCCGCCGCTACCGGGCGGGCCATCGACGGTATCGCCGGCACCGGTCTCGGCGACCTGGTTCAGCAGGGCGTCGATCTCGGCCTGCGTGAGCGCTCGTGAGTCAGCCATTGCGAAGTCCTCGGCTGTCCAGCGCTACTGCGTCACGAAATCGATGAAGAGGACACGCTTCACGTGCGGGTGAGGCAGCAGCTCGTGGATCGCCTGCATCAGCTCGGCGCGCAGCTTCTCCTTGCCCTCCGGCGTGGAGACCTCGGTGAGCGTCTTCGCCGAGACGATCGAGGTGATGGCGTCCTCGATGAGCTTGCGGCCGCTGCCGATCTCCTCCTCGAAGTGGTGCAGGAGCTCTTCCTCCTTCGCCTTGCAGGGCGAGCCCGCCGGAGCGGCAGTCACGCAACCGTGCAGGACGAATGCCCACTCCTCCTCGGTGGTCTCGAACTCCACCAGGGTCTCGAGCTTCAGGTACACCGGCGGCTTTCCCGCCTCGGTGCGGAGGTTGAACACGCGCGACGGGAACGTGATGTGCGGCCCGAGCTTGCCCTCGACGTTCACAGGCGTCGGCTCCGCGGTCGGCTCAGCAGAGCCACCCGGGGACACGACGAACATGAACACGCCTGCGGCTATCCCCGCACCAGCGAGCACTCCCACGACGATGAAGATGAGCATCTTGCTCACGGCGTTGTTCCCCCCTTCGAGGTGGCCGGCGTGACTGCAGGATCGATCGAGGGTCGCGCGGGCGACGCCGTCGCCGTCCCCGCCGGGATGGCGGTCAGGACGATGTCGGCGCGGCGGTTGATGGCACGGCCCTCGGGCGTGGTGTTCGAGGCCAGCGGGCGAAACTCGGCGTACCCGGCCGCCACCATGCGACGGGGCTCGATGCCCTCGTCAGCGAGGAAGCGCAGCACGGTCGTCGCGCGTGCCGACGACAGCTCCCAGTTCGTGGGGTAGCGGTCGCTGGCCACCGGCACGTTGTCGGTGTGTCCCTCGACGCGCACTTCGCTGTTGATCCCGCGCAGGACTCCGGCCACCACCCGCAGCAGTGGCTTCGCTTCCTGGTTCAGCTCGGCGCTCGCCGAGGAGAAGAGCAGGCGGTCCGATACGCGGATCACGACGCCCTGGCCGTCCCGGAGCACGTCCACAGCGTTGGACGTGAGCCCGGACTCGAGGAGTTGCTCGTCGAACGTCGTGCGGATCGACTTCACATCGGGCTGCGCCTGCGAGGTGAAGTTGCCGCCGGGCACAACACCGATGCCGCCCCCGAACACGGGGCTGCTGCCATCGGCGCCAGCGCGGACATCGACGTTGAACGCCTGCTTGAAGGCGAAACTCAGCTCGTGGTACTTGTCCTGGTCGATCTGTGCGGACGCGAACAGGATGATGAAGAACCCGAGCAGCAGCGTCACCAGGTCTGCGTACGAGATGACCCACCGTTCGTCGTGACCGCCACCGCCCTCTTCGGCGCTCATGCCGCGGCCGCCATCTCGCCGCCCTCGGCGTCGCCGCGCGAGCGCTGGCCCGGCGCGAGGAACGCCTCGAGCTTCTCCTTCACGATGCGGGGGTTATCACCGGACTGAATCGAGAGCACGCCCTCGAGAATCATCTCGCGGACGACGCGCTCCTCGGTCGAGCGGTACTTCAGCTTCTCGGCGATGGGCAGGCAGATCACGTTCGCGAACCCCACGCCGTAGAACGTGGCCACGAACGCGGTCGCGATACCGTGTCCCAGTGCCGCGGTGTCGCCACCGAGGTTCGAGAGCACCGTAATGAGGCCCATGACGGCGCCGAGCACGCCGAGGGTCGGCGCCAGGCCACCCGCGGTCTCGAACACCTTGGCGTTCTCGCGGTGGCGCCGCGCCAGGGAGTCGATGTCGATCTCCATGATCGAGCGCAGCGCATCGGGGTCCGTGCCGTCGATCATGAGCATCAGCGCCTTGCGCGCGAAGCCGTCCTCGACCTTGCCGGCCTCCTCCTCGAGCGACAGCAGGCCCTCTTTGCGCGCCTTGTCGGCCATCGTGACCAGCTCCGCAGCCATGTGGTTGCCGTGCACGGTCACCTTGTTGAACATGGCAGCCATCGAGGCCTTCGGCGTGCCGAGGATCTGCTCGAGCGGGAACGACATGAACACGGCACCCATGGTGCCGACGAGCACGATCATGAAGCCGGGAACATTGATGAGGCCACCGATCGCCCCACCCTCGATCATGTACCCACCGAGGATGCCGACCGCCGCGATAACGATGCCGACGACGAGCGCGATGTCCACCGCTGCGCCCCTAGCCCTGGACCGCGCGGATCATGGCGCCGCCGCCTCCGCTAACGCTGCGTCGGTACTCGACGATCCGCGAGATCACCTCGCGGTCTGGTTCCCGGACGACGAATGACTTGTCGTTGATCAGCACGATGTGGGTGTCTGGCGAGCTCTGCACGGTCTGGATGAACTCGGCGTTCACGTAGAACTCGGTGCCATCGAGGCGAGTGACGCGGATCAACAGGCACCTCCAGCCGCAGCGCAGAGAGCGCGTGCGCGACGTCTCGATTCTTCCGGAGTGCTGACGATGCCCGTATCGGGAAAGCGAGCACGCTCCTCCGCGAAGTCCCTGACCAGCGTGGGGACCGTCCCTATGTGTGGCAGCGACGCCGCACGTGGTGCCCGAACGCGCCTCGGCCGCGGGACAGAGCCCCACGACGCGCGAGCGAGGAAGCGACGCGGAGCGGCAGGACAGTCCGAGGACGTACGGAGGACAAAAGGAAGAACCGCGCCGGTCTTGCCGGCGCGGTTCTATTCCTGCGTGCGATGGGCGCGATCCGAGCTAGACGACCGCCCGCTCCTCGCTGGGGGTGTCGAGCGAGGGCGCCTCGAGCCCGACCAGTCCGCGCTTCAGTGCGTAGCGGATCAGGTCAGTGCGGTTCTGCGCGTGCAGCTTGCTCATGATGTGCGCCTTGTGCGCTTCCACGGTCTTCACGCTGATGACCAGCTCGTCGGCGATGCGCTGGTTCGACCGGCCCTCGGCGATCAGCTGGAGCACCTCGCGCTCCCGACCCGTCAGCAGGTCGTAGCCGCTTCGTGTCTCAGGCTGCTTCGCCTGGAGCAGCACCTCGTTCACGGCGATTTCCTCGGACACTGCGGTCGAGAAGTACGTGTTGCCTCGGTGCACGGACTGCACGGCGAGCACCAGCTCGTCGATCTCCGAGTTCTTCACGACGTAGCCAGACGCACCGGCGCGCAGCGCCTGGAGCAACCGTTCGTCCTCGAGGTACGCGGTGAGGATCAGCACCCGCGTCCCGGGGACACGCTTCACGATCTGTCGCGTCGCATCAATGCCGTTCAGCCCTGGCATGACCATGTCCATCAGGACCACGTCAGGCCGAAGGCGCTCCGCGGCCTCCACGGCGTCACGCCCGTTCGTCGCTTCGCCTACTACCTCGACGCCCTCCTGGCCGTCGAGCAGCGTGCGCAGGGCCTGCCGCAGCAGCGTGTGGTCGTCGACCACCAGCAGCCGCAGGCGGGCCGAACCGTTGCGCGGCGGGCGGCCGCGCGTCAGCGGGAGAGCGTCGGCAATCCTGTCGTTCATCATTCCTCCAGCGGTCCCGCCTCTACGAGGGTAGCCGGGCCGGTCCTTGTGTACCCCTGCTGCTCGACCTGGTAGTCGGCAGTTGTCACGAATTGAGTCAGCAATTACGCCTTATGCGGCGAGCCGCTCGATGTACGACGTCGTGGCGACCAGCTCGCGGTAGTCGTCGAAGCGCTGCGTGGACTCGGGGGCGGCCGGGTACTTCCGTCGTGCGTTGCAGTTCTTGCAGGTGCCACGCACCCAACCCTCGGACGGATCCTGGAGCACCCAGTGGTGCACGCACTTCGCACGACGCGCGCGCACGGTCGCGATGGCGACCGGCTCGGTCAGCTGCTGTTCCCTCATCGTGGTTCGCCCTTCCATGGCGGTTCGGTGACGCGATGTCACCTGCGACTGAGGGAATGCTACGGAGCGGACGGCGACGGAGCCGTAGGGGAAGCCCCGCATTCGAGGCGCCGGAACCCCTGAAGTCAGGGCGCCACGATCAGAGGATCAGGGTGTGCGCGCCTGTGGAGGCGGCAGGCTCACGCCTCGGCTTCGGGAGGGGAAACGAACAGGGGCGCCCGCTGCAGACCGGGCGACGAGGGTGCGATCGCGGCGCCTCGGGTGGAGGCGCCGCGCGATCGAGCGGAGGGCTCGGTCTACAGACGGAGCTTGCCGTGCGACGGCTGGCGCCGGCGCTGCTTGCCGGCGGCAAGGCGCTCCTCCTCGAGGAGCTCCGCCGGGTCGGCCTTCTGCGACTCGTGCACGTAGCCGCACGCGATGCAGCTACCGAACGCGCCGTACCAATCATCCTCGATGATCATCAGGCCCCGGCAACGCGGGCAGGAACGGGGGGGTGCAGTCGTGATCATTTGCAGGCCACCTCACGCCAAAGGCGCGCCGGACATCCCACCGGAAGGGGCCTACCGCATAACGCCGCCGAGGTTAGCTGACGGGTTCGGGTCGCGGAGGCTGACCCGTCCTCTTTCGAGGATTCACCCCAGTTAGTTGGGTCCCCCGGTCAGCCGCCGGATTTGCCGAACGGCCAATTAGGCGGGTGCTTTCGCACCGTCACTCTCTGTGACGGCCGTAGCATACGTGCCGAACCTCACCTGTCAACCGCCTGCCGGAGAAAATTCCGGGCGAACCGTTACGTCGACCCGCACTCATTCGACTGCTCGCGCCACGCAGACGATCTCCGTGGAGAGCGTTCCGAATCCAGATCCGGCGAAATCGCCGTACCAGGCCTCGATCTCGAATCCGCTGTCGAGCAGCAACGCCTCCAGTTGCGCGCGGTAGATGTAACGGACCCGCAACATCGCCCGGTGCACCGACCCGTCCGGCGCACGCATCGGCATGGGCGTCTCGATCACCTGCTCCGAGACGTCGAACGTCGGGACTCCCTCGAAGGCGTCGCCGCCTCGCATCATCTCGACCGCAGCGATGATCTCGGGATTGAAGACGTTCATCGCGAGGCGCCCGCCTGCGCGCAGGGCGAGCCTGCACGCCCGGATCGTCGCCGCCTGGTCGGCCTCGGTGAGGTTGTGGAGGAACGCTCGATGCGGAATCGTCACGAGTGAGGCCATGCGGGCCACCGAGAAGCGACGCATGTCGGCCTGCACCAGGTCGAGCGCGGCGCCAGCGACAGCGGCCTTTTCGCGACAGATCGCCAGCATCTCGAGGGCGATGTCCATCCCCAGCACCCGCACGCCCGCCAGGGCCGTGGGGATCGCGACGCGCCCAGTGCCCACGCCGATCTCGATGACGGTGCCGCCCGACCGCGCCGCCTGGAGCGCGAGGTCTCGGTAGAACTCGATGTCACCGCGCACGCCGCGCTGATGGGCGTCGTACAGCCACGCGTAGTCTGTATAGAAGGGGTCGCGCGCGGTCATCGGACTCCTCGCGAGGCTTCTCCGCCTCGATGCTACGCTCAGTCGGAGTCGAGGTGCGGGCATCGGAGGTCGGGCGTGCGCACGATCCGCCTGCTCGGGCGCGTTGGCCTGCCCGCGATGGTGTGCGCGACGCTCCTCGCGGGGTGCGCGGACGAGGACGGGAGCCGCGTCGCGGCACCACCCGCAACATCGACTGTCGCGGCCGTCGTCGGTGCGCCGATCGGCTCGACGCCCCAGGTGACGGCGACTCCCGTGGTGGTCCGCTACCGCTGCGACGCCGACAAGACCTTCGAGGCACGCGTCTTCCCAAAGCCGATGGAACGCGCGATCGTCATCGTCGATGGGCGCACGCTGGACCTCCCCCAGGTGCGCTCGGCGTCGGGTATCCGCTACTCGGACGGCGTGCTCGTCTACCACGCCAAGGGTGACGACGCCTTCATTGAGGACGGTGGCGTAATGACATACGTGAACTGCCACGCGCAATAACGCACAGTAGCCGAAGGCCAGCGCCGTCCCGCCAGGGTCGCTGGTGCCCCCGACCTGATATCGTCGCGTTACCTGGTGGGTCCGGGGAAGCCGGTGCAAGTCCGGCGCTGTCCCGCAACTGTGAACCCCTCGGCGACGCCGGGTGGGAAGCCAGAGCACCGACCCCACCGTCATGAGCCGGGTTCGACCGAACCACGGCCAGTGCCACCCAGCCGGCCCTCGTGGGCCGCTGCGGCCCTCGCGCGGACGAGGTGCGGCACGCATCGCCTCCCGCGAGGTGGTGCGCTCCGCGCTCCCGGCGAGCACGGAGAAGGTGCGATGGCCGAGCTGCGCGCCAGCGAACCCGCCGTCACGGCCCTCCCCGCCGCACACGCGGTGCTGCGCGCCGCGCGGTCGATCGGTGGCGTGCCGCTGGCGGTGGGCCTCCTCGCGTTCACGTGCGTCATCGCCCTGACGCAGGGCGCCGCGCCGATCCCGGTCGCGAGCGCGCTCCGCATCGTCGCCGGCGCACTGCCGGGACTGCGTGAACTCGTCGATGTATCACCAGAACCCGAGGCGTGGCGCCGGATCGTCCTGGACGTGCGCCTCCCTCGAGTGGTCGCGGCGGCCGTCATCGGCGCGACGCTCTCGTTCACGGGGGCGAGCTACCAGGGCGTCTTCCGCAACCCACTGGCCAACGAGTACCTGCTCGGCGTTGCCTCCGGAGCGGCACTCGGCGCCGCCCTCGTGATCATCTCGCCGCTCGGTACCGGGGGGTACGGATTCGGGCCGGTGCCCCTCGCGGCGTTCGTCGGCGGCGGACTGACGGTGGTCGTGGTCTACTCGCTGTCCCGCGCCGGCGGTGGGTCGTCAGCCACGACGCTCATCCTTGCGGGGGTGGCGCTGTCCTCCCTCCTGAGCGCCATCACCTCGTTCATCATGATCGGCGCGGGCCAGCGCGCGCAGCCCATCTTCGCGTTCCTCTTTGGCACCCTGAACATCTCGAGCTGGGAGCGGCTGGCCTGGGGCGCGCCCTACCTGGTCGTGGGCGGTGCGATCGTGCTGGCGCACGGCCGCGTCCTCAACGTCCTCCAGCTCGACGAGGAGCAGGCGCGGCAGCTCGGGATCAACGTGACCCGGGCGCGGTTGATCATCCTCGCAGCGTCGTCGCTCATGGCGGCCACGGCTGTCGCAATCGCGGGCGTCATCGGCTTCGTGGGGCTGGTGGTGCCGCACGTCGTGCGCCTCCTCTGGGGCAGCGACTACCGGCGCCTGCTCCCGTTGAGCGCGATCATGGGCGCTGCGTTCCTTGTCGGAACCGACGTGATCGGGCGCACGGTGATGGCGCCCCAGGAGGTGCCCGTCGGCATCGTGACGGCGATCGCGGGGGGGCCGTTCTTCCTGTACCTCCTCCGGACGCGACGGCTGGGCGACCTGTGACCGCGATCGTGGCGCCCGTCGATGGGACCCGGGCACCAGCAGAGCGGGGGGCCGCGCCGCTCGAGTTCCGCGATATCCGCGTGCGGCTGGGCGGCAAGCCGGTCCTCGATGGTGCCAGTCTCGAGCTCCGGAGCGGGGAGTTCCTCGGCGTGATCGGTCCGAACGGCGCGGGCAAGAGCACGCTCGTCCGCGCCGCGACGGGCATCGTGCCGTTCGCGGGCGGTTCGGTCACGATCGACGGGCGTCCGCTCGCCTCGTACTCGAGCCGCGCCCTGGCGCAACGTGTAGCGGTCGTGCAGCAGCTGCCCGAGGCACCGGCGACGATGACGGTGGAAGAGCTCGTCGCGCTGGGTCGGACCCCGCACATTGGCTTCCTCGCGCGCGAGTCCGCGTCCGACCGGCTCACGACCCGGGCCGCGATGACTCGCGCAGGATGCGCCGACCTCGCGGAGCGCGAGCTGGGGACGCTGTCGGGCGGGCAGCGCCGCCGCGCGTTCGTTGCGCGCGCCCTCGCACAGGAGCCGGGGATCCTGCTGCTCGACGAGCCAACGGCGAACATGGACCCGCAGGCGCAGGCTGAGCTGTGCGTCCTCCTCCGCTCGCTGGTTGCCGAGGGGGTGGCGGTCCTGGCTGTGGTCCATGACCTGACGCTGGCCGCGGCGTACTGTGACCGCCTGGTGCTCATCGACGCGGGACGAGTCGTCGCCGCTGGCGCACCGGGCGAGGTGCTGACGGAAGCCCAGCTCCGCCGGACGTACGGCGGGCTCGTGTCGGTCATCGCACATCCGCGCACCGGTCTGCCGGTGATCGCGCCGTCCGGTTGGAGCGCGCCCGCTGAGGAAACCCCGGGAGGGTAACGATGGTGGACAACGAGCGCCCTCGCGCCGACGCCCGGCACGAGGAGCCCGTCGACGAGGCACAGGACACCGGGGACCCCGGCGACGCTGTGGAACAGTGGACCGGTCGCTGGGAGGGGCTCTTCCGCAAGAAGCACCCGCTGGTCGTGCTGAACACGGGGAACGGCAAGGGCAAGACCACCGCCGCCCTCGGCGTCACGATGCGCGCCTGGGGGCGCGGCTGGAAGATCGTCTGGCTCCAGTTCATCAAGTCGAAGACGAGTAACTATGGGGAGACGCGCGCCGCGCGCCGCATGGGCATCGAGATGATCCCCCTCGGCGACGGCTTCACGTGGCTCTCGAAGGACATCGACAAGGACATCGCCCTCGCTCACGAGTGCTGGGCACTGGCGCGCGAGAAGATCATGTCGGCGCAGTACGACCTCGTGGTGCTCGACGAGATCACCTACCCCATCACGTACGGCTGGCTCGATGTCGAGGAGGTCATCGACGTGCTGCGCAATCGCCCGCCGGACGTCGACGTGATCCTCACCGGCCGGGACGCACACCCGGCGCTGATCGAGTTCGCCGACACGGTCACGGAGATGACCGAGCGCAAGCACGCCTACCAGTCGGGGATCAAGGCGCAGCCCGGGATCGACTACTAGACGGTGCGTGTGCTGTCGCCACGCCGCGCGAGCCCTCGCGGATGACCGACGCCGACGCCGACGCCCTGTTGATCGCGGTCACGGCTGCCGCGATCCCGACCCTCGATGAGGAGGCGCGAGCAGCCGCGCGCACTCGCCAGGCCCGCCTCACCAAGCCGCCCGGCGCCCTCGGGCGGCTGGAGACGCTCTCCGAAGAGTTGGCGGCGATCACCGGGCAGCCGCGACCGCGGCTCGAGCGACGCGCCATCATCGTGGCCGCCGGCGATCACGGGGTGGCGGCGCGCGGGGTATCGGCCTACCCCTCCGAGGTCACGGCTCAGATGGTTGCCAACTTCCTCAGCGGCGGGGCGGCGATCTCGGTGCTCGCGAACGCCGCGGGCGCTCGATTGCGAATCGTGGATGCGGGCGTGCGCGCGGAGACGCCCCACAACCCGCGGCTGGTGCGCCTGCGCATCGGGGCCGGCACGGCCGACATCACGCAGCAGGCGGCCATGTCCCGCACCGAGGCGGCGCGGGCGATCGCGGCGGGGATCGCCCTCGTGCGTGAGGAGCGCACGGCCGGACTCGATCTCCTCGGGCTGGGCGAGATGGGCATCGGCAACAGCACGGCCGCCGCGGCCATCGTCGCGGCGATCACGAGGCAGCCAGCGGCGAGCGTCACGGGGCGCGGCACGGGCGTGGACGACGCGCACCTCGCGACGAAAGTCGCGGCGGTCGAGATGGCGCTGGCGCTGCACCGCCCGGATCCCCTCGACGGCATCGGCGTGCTCGCCTCGCTGGGCGGATTCGAGATCGGCGTGCTCGCCGGCGCCTACCTCGAGGCGGCGTCGCTCCGTGTGCCCGTGCTCGTCGACGGGCTGATCTCGGGCGCGGCGGCGCTCATCGCCGCGGCCATCGAGCCGCGCTCGGCCGACTTCATGCTGGCATCCCACCTCGGTGTGGAGCCGGGCCACGCGGCCACGCTGGCACACCTGGGACTGCGCCCGATCCTCGACCTGGAGCTCCGCCTCGGCGAGGGCACGGGCGCCGCGCTCGCGATGCACGTGTGCGTGGCCGCCTCCCGGCTGCTCGACGAAATGGCCACGTTCGAGGAAGCTGGAGTCTCCGACTCGGACGCCGCCACCGCCCCGGAGGACTGACCCGATGCCATCGGCTGCCCCGTCCCGCTGGGAGGAGTTCCGCGCGCAGGTGACCTCGGCCGCAGCGTGGCGCGCGAGCGCGTCGTGGTCGTCGCCACTCGTCGCACTCGAGTTCCTCACGCCGCTGCGGCTGCGGCGCGTGCAGACGTGGGATGACCGGACCTTCGGTGCGGCCCTCGCGTGGTACCCGCTGGTGGGCCTGGTGATAGGCGCGGCGCTGCTCGTGATGGACCGTGCGCTTGGAGTCGTGCTGCCTGCCGGTCCCGCCTCGGCGTTGCTGGTCGCCGCGGTAGCCCTCCTGTCGGGAGGGCTGCACCTCGATGGGGTGGCCGACACCGCCGACGGGATGGCGCTCCAGGGCGACCGCGCGACGCGCCTCGGCGTGATGTCCGAAGGCAACACGGGCCCGGCCGGCGTCATGGCGCTGGTCCTGGTCCTGCTCATCCAGTGGGCCGGGCTCGCCGCGCTCGAGCCGCCCGTGCGCTCCGCGACGCTGCTCCTCGCCCCCGCCCTCGCGCGGTGGGGCGTGGTTCCGGTGGTGGTGCTGTTCCGCCCGGCCCGCCCTCGAGGCCTGGGGCACGCCCTCCACCAGGGCGCCTGGCCGCTGGCTGCGCCGATCGCGACGATGACAGCCGGAGGAGCCGCGGTGTTCCTGTTCGGCCTCGGCGGGGTGGTGCTGATCGCGATGGCCGGCCTGCTCGCGCTCATCGTCGCGTGGTCGGCCTCGCGGATGCTGGGCGGCGTCACCGGCGACACGTACGGCGCGTGCATCGAGGTGGCGTTCGCGGCGGTGGTCCTCGCTGCCGCAGCCGCCGGGCATCGCGGCTGGCTGTCGCTCTTCGAAGTCCTCGAGCTGTTCCCGCGATGACCGCCCAGTCTCCGCGCCGGTTCGACCGGGCTGCGCGGCGCGCGGCGGCGCTGGTGATCGCGCTCGGCCTCGACTGGCAGCTGCGCGAGCTGCCAACGCCGGTGCACCCGGTTGGCCTGGTCGGCCGCGCGGCGAGGGCCCTCCGACGACACGCGCCGCGCCAGCCCGGCGCGCGGCTGCGCTTCGGGATGGTGGCGCCGGCGGCGGTCCATGCGCTGGCAGGCCTGGGTGGGCTGGCCGTCGAGCGGGTCGCCCGGCGACTCCCGTTCGTGCCGGGTGTGGTGCTCGAGGGCAGCGCGCTGTCGACGACGTTCGCGCTCCGGGGGCTCCTCGACCGCGCCCACGAGGTCGAGTCGCTGCTGGAGGCGGGGGACCTCGAGGAGGCCCGGGCGGCAGTCGGCCGGCACCTGGTGTCGCGGGACACCACGGCGCTCGACGCCGCGCAGGTCGCCGGGGCCACCATCGAATCCGTGGCGGAGAACCTGAGCGATGGTGTCCTCGCACCGCTCTTCGCGTACGCGCTGGGGGGACTACCGGCCGCGCTTGCCTACCGGAGTGCCAACACGTTCGACTCGCTCTGGGGGTACCGCTCACCCGAGTTGCTTGAACTCGGCCGGCACTCCGCCCGACTCGATGACGCGCTGAACCTGCTTCCCTCGCGACTCAGTGCGCTGGCGCTCGTCATCGCGACGCTGCTACGCCGCGGACCTCGCGACGCGCGCCGCGCACTCGACGTGTGGGTGGACCAGGGTGACTTCACGCCGAGCCCGAACGCCGGGCAGCCGATGGGCGCGATGGCGGGCGCGCTCGGGGTCGAGCTCACCAAGCCCGATGCCTATCACCTGGGGGCGGGCTGGCCCCCTCCCGCGCCGGAGGACATCCGACGAGCGCGCGGCCTGGCGCTGATCGCGGCGTTGCTCGTCGCTGGGGCCGTGACGAGCCTCCTGGCGCGGGGTGCGATAGGACCACGACCGACGGGAGCACGACCATGACTGGCGAGGTGGTGCATGGCGGGCTGCACGCATCGGAGCTGGCCGCGCTGGGGCTTGCACCCACCAGCGTCCTCGACCTCTCGGCGAGCCTGAATCCGCGCGGCCCGCACCCGAGCGTGCTGGTGGCCGCCGTCGAGGCCGACCTGCGCCGCTACCCTCCGCCGCACGCGGAGCCGCTGCGCGACGCGATCGCGGAACGCGCGGACCTCGACGCGGACCAGGTGCTCGTGACGCCCGGCGCGACGGCCGCGATCCACCTCACCGCCCGCGCGCTGCTCGAGCCCGGCGACACCTGCCGGATCTTCCCGCCCACCTTCGGCGAGTATGCGGCGGCCGTGGAGAACGCCGGCGCGGCCGTCCTCGAAGGTAGTGACGAGGGTCGACCGAAACTGACGATCCTCTGCAACCCGAACAACCCCACCGGCGAGTACCGCGGCCGTGCGCGCGTCGCTGAGATCGCCGAGCGGGCCGCACTCGATGGCGGCACGCTGCTCCTCGATGTGGCGTACGACCCGTTCGTCGAAGGCGCCTGGGACGCGAACGACCTCGTGCGAGCGGGCGCACCGGTGCTAGTGGTCCACTCGATGACCAAGCTCCACGCGATCCCGGGCATCCGCCTGGGCTACGTCACGGGACCCGCCGACCTCGTGGCGCGGCTGGCGCGCCTGCAACCGGCCTGGGCCGTCTCCAGCACGGCGATCGCCGCGGGCATCGCCGGTCTGCGAGTCGAGGAGCAGCAGCGCTGGGCCGCGCCGGAGGTCACCCGCTCGCGCGCGGAGCTCACCGCGGCGCTGCGCGCCGCCGACATCGAGGTCCGCGACTCGCGCGCGAACTTCATCCTCGCGCGCGTCGGCGACGCCCCGGCATTCCGTCTTCGCCTGCTGCATCTCGG
>CADEHD010000030.1 GCA_902827055.1 uncultured Chloroflexota bacterium
GAGACCGTGATCTTCCGTGGGAACAACCGGAATCGGCGGCGCGGCTTTCACAATCTCTGGATCTTGCGTCGGCGCATTGAAGCGGCGCTTGCTGGCAGGCCGACTCAGGTGCGCGACGCAACCGCGGAGTAGGGGCACGTCCGCCCATTAACCCTTGAACAGCTTAAAATGCCCCAGATTACGTCCCTGATTCTCCCAAACCTTCGCCATTTCTTCGTGTAAGAGTTGGCGTCCAGCACTTGTATCCATCTGCTTCATCTTCCACTCACGTGAGAAGAATTCACCGGGCAGGCTGGTCCGCTCGAGAGGGAACGCCCGAGCGTGACCCAGCCCGCGATTCCAATAGGGAGAGCTATGAGCAGGAGCGCGATTCCGCTCGGTCGCGGTCCCTGCACTCGAAACTCCCGTTCGCCCGCGTCGTGGCGAGCCGCTTCATTGTGTGAGAAGCGGCTCCACCAGCCCGCGGAGCTCCTTGGCGGCCCGAGTCGCTCTCCCTGGCGCTGGCCGTCGTTGTCGAGGAGCACGATCGTCCTTCTTGGCATGCGGACGCCGGCAGCGCAGGCTCGGCGTTGGCTCTACCCCCTCACGGTTAACGCCTTGAGAACCCTGTCGACCTCCGCGAAGGTCAAGGGACCTTCGAACTTGGCGGCCACGCGCCCGTCGGCGTCAACGACGAACACCCAGGGCTCGGTGGAGAGTCCCCACTCCGCCATTGCCGGGACAGGTGCGAGATCCCCAGCTCGTGCGCGCTGGACGTCGAAGGGTTCGATGTGGATGACCTCGACCTTTTCGCCGTACCGGTCTCGGAGCGGTCGCAGCACCTCTTCCACTACCGGCCCGCACATCCGCGTCTCGCAAAAGGCCGGCGTGGCGAATCCGATGACCAGCGGCCGCCCTAGTTCCAGGGCTTCAGCAACCGTCAGTCGATGCAGCAGTTCATCCGGCGCCGGACTTGTGTCGATCGTACTCAGCTGACCGACGTCTCGAAGTACGGTCTGACGGGTGGGAGGGATCACTTCGCCGACCGTGGGATAGGGGAGATCCTCCACGATGCTCAGGTCTGCACGGATCGGCTGCAGTTCGGCGCCCCCACGTGTGAGCCGCAGCAGGACGCTCCACTTGCCTGGAGCTGGAAAGTCGACGGTTGCGCCGTACACGGTGAGCAGGGGGCTGCCAGCGCTTCCGCCGTGACTGCTGTGCTCACCGATACGCAAGGGTTCAAGCACCACGTCCGTAGACGCGCCGCCGCTGCTTGGCGGCGCGCTGAACGACGCGCGCACTTCGAGGTTGTCGATCACGCGTCCTTCGCCATCGAGGAATGCTACGGCCACTCGACTCGGGCCAAGCCCGAGTTCCGAGTTCACCAGCACCGGCTGGATCGTCCCGGCGCCGGCTGCCGCGGATGCGGCGGGGGCCGTGGCGGGAGCCACCCCCTGGGTCGGACGTTCCTGCCGCGCGGCCGCGCAACCGGTAGTCACGAGGGCAACCACTGCTGCAATCCCAAGGGCGGCGCGTCGAACCATCATGGTTTGTCCTTCCGAGGGATAATTGCATGCCTCTGTCTGTTGATGGTGAGCCACCCGGCGACGAGCACCAGCGTCGCGAGCATGCCGAAAAAGACGTAGTCGCCCGCGGCGACATGCTGGGAGCTCGGGAAGTCGGGGACCGCCGCGACATGCAATCCCAACGCGATCGCGGCGAGTGCGAGGATGCTCGCCACCGCCGCCGCTGTCGCGATCGACGCATGAACGGCCCACCATGCGCGGCTCTGTTCGTCCGCGAGAGCGCGGTCCTCCGAATCGGTCGTGCCCGGTGCAGGGTCGTTGCGACCCACTTCCTCTGGGTCCTGAGTCATGGGCGGCCTCCGGTCGCGGCACCCGGAGTGATCGGTCCGCGATCGAACTCGGCGCGCAGGAAATCGAGCAGCGCCTCGAGCTGTACGGGCGACAAGCGGTCTCCCCAGCCCGGCATGCCATAGGCGGGGATCCCCTTGGCGAGTACCGCACGGATCCCGGGATCGCCGTGCTGCGGGAGGTGGAAGGGCAGGTTGGCCGGGGGCGGGGTCATGCTGACCGCTAGTGGCCCGTCGCCGAGCCCCTCGGTACCGTGACCTCCGACGCAGTTTTCGGCATACAGCGCGCGTCCCTGCGCGATCGATTCCGGAGTGGCGGTGCGGGCGCCCTGAGTGATGGGGCCTGAACCGACAACGAACAACGCCCCCATGAGCACCACCCCACTCAGCGCCATCGGGGTCGCGCGACGATTGCGCGGGCGGGTGCGCGACAGCAGCAACGAGGCAGCGGCAAGCGCCGCCAGCCCCAGGCCAGTGAGTGCATTCCGCGTCAACTGGGGCGCCGGCGTTGAGAAGGAACCGGCGGCTTCGGGTTCATCCGGACCGCGGGTGATCGGGACGGCGTAGGACGTCCGCACGTCGTCCTTGCCGAAGCGCTGCACGTCGACGCGGATCTCCCAGTCGGTTACGAGGCCGAACATCACGCCCCGGGCAACGAAGAGGCCGCCGCCCTGAGGCGTGGGCTCGACGACTGTGCCGCCCCGTGCCTCGGGGCCCGAGATCAGGGTCAGGGTGACTCGTTGAAAGAGCCCGGGATCACTTCCGTCGGGCCGGAAGACGTGTACACGGAGTTCGTTGGGACCGGCCTGCGCTGGCGTGACCTCGAGGTGCACCCGGATGTCGTCGCCCTGGCGCACGTCGATGAAGGAAGCGACGGGCGCGTTTGCGTTCACCGCGCGAGGCGGTGGAGGCGTCTGTCCGAGCGCAGCGACGCTGAGCAGAACGGCGCAGGCCAGGCCCGCCTCGAGGGAGAGCGTGCGCCGCAGCAGGCGCGCAAGCCTCGCTTTCTCCTCGTTCCGTACGTTTCGGGCGCGGCGCAGCAGGCCTCGATTCAGCAGCGCGACGAGCAAGGAAAAGGCGATCAGGGCGAGCTTCACGAGCAGCCACCTGCCGTAGCTCGTGTCCACGAGCATCGACATCGTCGGCAGCTGCCCGAGTGAACGCACAATGCCCGTGACCACGAGGACGTACATGGCGCCAGACGCCAGCAGCGAGAAGCGCGCTACGAGCGGGAGCAGGTCGATCACTCCGTTGCGCCTCACGTCTGCGCGGAGCGTGAATCCCAGGACGGCGAGGACCACGAGCCCGCCCACCCAGATCGCGGCGACGACGAGGTGCACAAAGTCGGATGAGATCGCCCAGAAGCGCCCGGGGGCGGCCGCGGCGTGGCCCACCAGCGAAATCGTGCCGAGCGCCGCAGCGCTTGTCGCGGCGATGAGGACGTACAGCGCGCGTTCGACGCGAGGGAGTCCGCGGGCCGCCGCCAGGACCGCCAGCCCAGCCGCGACGAACACCACAAGTGCGAGCAGCTGGCGGATGAGCCAGAACGTGCCGAAGCGCGTCTCCGCGAGTAGTGAGCCCCATGAGCCGCCGAGCGCCTCGTGCTGGTCGACGAGCTGCAGCATCGCGCCGGCGACCACAAACGGGGCGGCGGCGACTACCAGGTGTCGAAAGAGCCCTCGCACCAACGCTTCCAGCGGGGACGTCCGAGAGACGACCAGCAGCACGGTGACCGCTCCGCCCAAGAGCACGGCGTAGGCTGTGAACGTGAACCACCTGGCGACGGAGTTCTGCCATGTGCTGCCTGCGGCGAGATCGGGGACGAACGCGGAGTCGCCTGGCGCTGCGCCGTTCGCGTCCAGCACCACGAACGAGTACGCCCCAGTCCATTCGTGCCCGTCGAGCGTCGATAGCGTCCGGTAGCCAACTGTGTAGATGCCGGGACGCAGCGCCGGCAGCCGTCCCGACAACCGCTTTGGATCGGCAGGGTCGACTGTGATCGCGCTCACCGCGATGGTGGCGCCGCTGCTGTTGTAAACGAAGAGGGTGCTGAAACGGGCTTCGAGCGGCTCGGTGAACCAGAGGTCAATTGCCGCCGGAGGTGCCGGGAGCCGAGCCTGGCTCTCGGGAGATGATCGTACGAGCGCCGCGTGCGCTTGCGCGGTCGTCGCCGTCGTCGCGACGCCGAGGACCGCCAAGCCGACGGCCATCGCTACCAACAACAGGCGGAGTCTCATCGCGAGGCTCCACTCGAAGGTGCCTCGCGAGTGGCGACGATCGCCCACGCGCCGAGCGCGCCCGACAACAGGATGGCGGAGGCAGCGAGGAACGGCCACACCGGGATCCCGGCGCTGGACGCCGCCGCCGTGTCCGGCGCAGCTGGCTCCGGTATCGCCGCGCTCGGTGACGACGGCCGCGTGACCGCTGGAGCGGCCACCGCGGCGGCCGGCGTTGCGACTGTCGCAGGCGCCGCTGGATCGAGGGCGAACTCGAACGTTCCCTCGGCGGGATCGCCGTCGGTCGCCGAGAGCGAGGTCCAGCGCACCGTGTACGTCCCCGGTGCGAAATCGGGACGCAACGCGATCGACAAGTGCTTGCGGTCCGATTGATCGATCTCGGCCTCGCCCACGTGCACCGGTGTTCCCGCGGCGTCGAGCACCGTGAGCGAGTTCGCGCCGGCACGCCGAAACAACTCCTGCGTGAACCAGACGTCAACGCGAGTCGGCGCGGCTGCGACCGTCTCTCCCGCGGCCGGCGTCGAGCGCTCGTAACCGGCATGCGCCATGGCGGGGGCGGCCCTGGTGGCCGCCGCGAGGGCGACCGCCAGGAGCGCGAATCGGATGAAATTTGCCCGGTGCATGCTAATTCTTGGTCGGCGCAGTAGCCGCGGACGGGGCCTCGTCGTGGCCGCCGGCGGCAAGGCCTGCCCTCTTCCCAAGGAATGCCCAGCCATCCGTGCTCAGTTCGTGTTGGGCTTCGTGAGCGGCCTTCGCCGCAGGCGCGGCAGCCTTCGGATCGTCCGCCTCGACGGCGACCGCCAGTTGCTGGGTCGCGCTCACGAAGTCCTTCGCGAGCTTGTCGAGGTCCTTTGGCCAACCGGTGGACGCGACCGCGATCTGCGCGTGGCGCACCTTGCCGGCCCATTGGGCGTCGATCTTGCCTTCGGACTTCAGATTCAGGGACTCATCGATGCTGTGGAAGCCGACCGCATCGATGTTGCTCAACACTGCGACCATCGGCCCGGCTTCGCCCGCCGCCGATCCAGCCGTGCACGATGCGGAGAGAACCAGGACAACCGCCGCGAAGACAGGCACAAGCAAACTGCGTAGCACGACGCACTTCCTCACCTACTGAAGATCGGGATGCAGCTAGAGGAAGGGCGACTGCGGCGGGGGTGGGGTCGGGGCAATCGACCATCCGGACGGCTGGCGTTCGGTGGGAGGCGGCTGGGCCCCCTCGGTGAGCGTCACGTCCAGGGCAAGGCTGGTGCGGGCGAGCGACACGCTCGCTGAGCCGACTTCGCCACTGGCGCAACCCTCGACGGCGCCGTGGCAGTGCTGCGAATGGTCCTGACCGCCTTCGTGCTCGTGGGCGTGCTGAGCTGCCGACATCGTCGCGCCCCCCGAGGCGAGCGCACGCCAGTGCCCGACATACAGCAACATAGGCAGGATCGCCGTGAGGAGTATCAGCGCGCTGAGTCGCGTGCGAGTCGGGCTAACGGCCACGAGTCCTCCCCCAGCACGTTCGCCCCTCTAAGGTATCGGCCGGTATCGCTGCGCGCACGCCGAGCGCCGGGATCTGGAGCGCCGAGCGTCCAACCGCCCTGGGTTTCCAGCGCTGCCGTCGGAGCCTGATCCTTCCTCGATTTCGCCGCGGGACGGCCTTGGAGAGATGTCGGCGACTACTTACCAGCTCGCGAAGCAGTCATCGTGCGTCTCGGGCTCGACCTGCAGTGTGGCGTGAGCGATGCGGTAGCGGTCACGCAAGATGTCGCGCGCCTCGTCGAGCACGCGATGGGGATCGACGTCTTCGCTGGTCCGCAGGTGCATCGATGCGACCTCCATCTCGGAGGTCAGAGTCCACACATGGACGTCATGCACGTCGACAACGCCCGGGATCGCGCGCAACTCGGTACGCATCCCTGACATGTCGAGATCCGGTGGCGCAGCCTGCACCAGCACGCGCAACGCCTTCTGCGCCAAGCGCCATGCGCGCGGCACGATGAAGATACCGATGCCCATCCCGAAGATGGGGTCCGCGTACCGCCAGCCAGTCGTCAGCGAGATCACCGCAGCGACGATCACGCCGATCGACCCGATGAGGTCCGCGATGACCTCGAGGAATGCGCCTTCGACGTTCAGACTCTGACCCGCGCCCTCTCGCAACAGGCGCCAGCCGATCACGTTCACCGTGAGACCGAGCGCGGCCACGGCAAGCATAGGTGCCGCCAGCACGTCTGGTGGCTCCTGAAACCGGCGCGCGCCCTCGACGAGGACGTAGGCCGCGACTCCGAACAGCAGAACGGCGTTCAACAGCGCCGCGAGAATCTCCACGCGATAGAGGCCGAACGTGTGCCTGCTCCCGGCCCCAACGCGACTCGCCGCGACGATCGCGGCAAGCGCCATGCCAAGACCGATGGCGTCGGTGCCCATGTGACCGGCGTCCGAGAGCAGCGCCAGCGAGTTGGTCAGGATGCCGCCGAGGATCTCCACGAGCATCACTGTCGCGACCAGGGCGAACGTGATGAACAGCGGTCTGAGGTGCCGCTCGTTCGCTCGTACTGCCAGCGCGCCGTGTTCATGGGCCATCGGACTACTCCGAGGTACTGCCGCGGGTGTGGTCTCGCCACGATACGCCGTGCCGCGCGTGAGGTGCTGATTCGAAGTCTCAGCTACGTGCTTGTTCACCGGGTTCGGGGAACCGGGCGCCTGGTCACCGGTCGAGGGTTTCCACTAGGAACCTGTCGAGTGGTAGTAGTATAGTCCCCCTCACTATCATATAAGGCAGGAACTGATGGCTCATCTCGTCCGCGACAAGGCGAAGCTCATCGCCCGCGTCCGCCGCATGCGCGGGCAGCTCGATGCCGTCGAACGCGCCTTGAACGACGAGGCGGAGTGTTCCGAAATCCTCCGTCAGGTCTCGTCCTGCCGGGGAGCGATGAATGGCCTGATGTTCGAGTTGCTGGAGGGGCAGCTCCGGTACCACGTCGCGGGCGACGTGACCGACCCGGCCTCGGATGAGGCGGCCGCCCTCGAAGAGGTCATCGATATCGTGAGGGCGTACCTGAAATGACGTACCCAGCAAAAGCCGCAGGCGTCGGCGCCACGCACGTCGACGTGGACGAACCCGAGACTGAGGGCGGGATCTCGAAGCGCGACCTCGCACGCATCGCCCTCGTTGCGCTCGCGGCGGCCGCGTCCTGGTTCCTCGAGGGCCTTCCAGCGCCGGTCCTGATCGGAGGCGGGATCGCAGTCATCGTCATCGGCGCGTGGCCGATGCTGGTTGAGGCTGCCGAGAACCTGCGCGAACGACGCATGACGATGGAGCTGTCCATGCTCCTGGCACTCCTGGCGGCGCTCGCCACGGGGTCGGTGTTCGTCGCGCTGATCATCACGGTGTTCGTGTTGGTGGCCGAGGTACTGGAAGAACTCGCCCTCTCGCGCGGGCGGCACGCGATCCAGGACCTGCTCGCCTACCTGCCGACGACCGTGCTCGTGCGCCGCGGCGACCACACGGACGAGGTCCCGCTCGTCGATGTGATCCCCGGTGACCGCGTGCTCATCAACCCGGGAGGCAGCATCCCCGTCGACGGGACAGTGCTCGCCGGCAGTACGTTCGTGGACGAAGCGACCATCACCGGTGAGCCGATGCCCGTGCAGAAGGAGCCTGGCTCGGCCGTGTTCGCCGGCACCGTGAACCAGCGTGGGGCACTCGAGGTCATCGCCGAGCGGGTCGGGCGCGACTCTGCCTTCGCCAAGATCGTAGAGGCAGTGGAGCACGCGGAGCGCGCCGGTGCGCCCGTGCAGCGGACGGCCGACCGCTATGCCGGCTACCTGATTTACTTCGCCCTCGGCGGCGCGGTGCTCACGTTCGTGCTGACCCGCGATCTGCGTGCAGCGATCTCGGTGATCATCGTCGCGGGCGCGTGCGGCATCGCCGCGGGGACTCCGCTGGCGATCCTCGGCGGGATCGGGCGCGCCGCGCGACAGGGCTCGATCATCAAGGGTGGTCGCTACCTCGAAGCGCTCTGGGCGGTAGACACGGTCGTGCTCGACAAGACCGGAACGCTCACGTACGGGACACCGACAGTCAGCGCAGTGGTCGCGACAAACGGGCACACCGAAGCCGACGTGCTGGAGGTGGCCGCGGCCGCCGAGGCTCGGAGCGAGCACCCGCTGGCGGCCGCGATTCTCGACCACGCGAAGAACAGCGGGATCACGGTGCGGGAGCCGGACGAGTTCGTATCGGTGCCCGGGCGGGGCGTGTCGGCGCGCCTCGCAGGCGCTTCGATTCTCGCGGGCACGCGCGCCTTCCTCGCCGAACGGGGGGTGTCCGTCGACGGTCAGCTCATGGATGAGACCGACCCGTCCGCGTCCGAAGTGCTGGTGACGCGGGGCGGCACCGTCGTGGGTGCGATCTTCGTCGCCGACCGCCTTCGGGAGGAGGCGGCCCTCGCCGTACGTGCGCTTCACACGATGGGCATTCGCACGCTACTCCTCACCGGCGACCGCGCGGGGGCGGCGCGGGCGATGGCCGAGCAGCTCAGGGTCGACGAATGGGAAGGTGGAATGCTCCCGGAGCAGAAGCGTGACCGTGTGCGCGCTCTCGTCGAAGCCGGCCGTACTGTCGCCATGATCGGGGATGGCGTGAACGACGCGCCTGCGCTCGCCGAAGCGAGCGTGGGGATCGCGATGGGCTCGGGCACCGACGTTACCCGCGAGAGCGCGGATGTCGTGCTGATCGGGAATGACCTCTCGCGGTTCGTAGACACGCTCCGCACCGCGCGGCGGGTGCAGCGGACGATTCGACAGAACTTCGTGGGGACGATCGCGATCGATGTGCTCGGCATGGGTTTGGCTGCGTTCGGGCTGCTCGGCCCGCTGCTCGCCGCCGCGATCCATGTAACGCAGGAGCTGGCCTTTATCGCGAACTCGGCGCTCCTGCTCCCGCCGCCGGTCCGGAGAGGACCTGACGGAACACGCGTACCGCATCCCCGCCGCTAACCCGAGGGGTTCTTATCGACCGGTTGAGGGTCCTGTTTCGAGCGCGTCGAGCACCACTCGAAGGCGCGCCTCCGAGATTGGTCCGAACAACTTGCCGCGGGGCTCGAGGTTGCGCGCGAAGAAGTAGGACTCGGGCACCCCGTACACGCCGAAGTCCAGGTAGACGTTCTCGGTATCGCGAAGCATCGGGAAGGACGGGCGAAACTCATCCAGGAACGCGCGCGCGTCGCGTTCGCGGTCCTGGATGTTGATGCCGGCGAACGTGTAGCCGCGGGCACGGTATTCGGGCCACAGCCGCTCAATGATCGGCGTCTCTTCGCGACATGGTGCGCACCATGAAGCCCAGAAGTACACGAAGACGGGGCCGTCGGCACGGTTGGCCAGCACGAAGCGCTCGCCGTCGAAGGTCGGCAGGTCAACCTCGGGAGCAACCTCGAAGGGCGCGTCCGCGAGGCCGATCGGGCCTTGCCCCACTCCGCTTCTCATCGCCACGCCGAGCGACACGACGAGCGTGAGCCCTGCAACACCCGCCGTTGCGACGAGCATCCGGGGCCACTGGGACGTCATCGCTCCACCGGCTGCGGTGCACTCTCACGGACTGATCGCGCGCGCAGCCCGTTCAGCACCGCGATGATCTCCGCCACCTCGTGCGCCGTGACGGCGACCGCCACGCTCAACCAGCCGGCCACGGCCGATGGCACGAGCACTGCCAGCAGCAGGATCGAGAACACGATGTTCTGGCGGCTGATCCGCTGCGCCCGCCGGCCGAGGCGGATGGCGTAGACGACCGAGCCGAGATCCTCCCCCATGAGGGCGACGTCGGCCGCCTCGATCGCTGCGTCGGTGCCGGCTGTGCCCATCGCGATCCCGACCGTCGCCGCCGCGAGTGCGGGAGCGTCGTTGATGCCATCGCCGATCATCGCCACGCGGCCCCACTCGGCCTCGATGGTACGAATCGCCTCGCTCTTCTGCTCCGGCCGCAGCTCCGCGCGCGTGTCGTCGATGCCAAGCGCGGTTGCGATCGCGCGGGCGGTGCCGCCGTGGTCGCCGGTGAGCATGACGACGTGCTCGATACCCGCGTTGCGCAGGTCGCGGATCGCCTCACGGGCACCGGGCCGTGGTTCGTCGCGCAGGGCGATGACTGCAGCAGGCCCGCTTGCGGTACCCACCATCACGGCCGTCTTGCCCTGCGCACGGAAGCTGTCGGCGACCGTCGACGCCTCGGTAACATCGGCACCGAGCTGTTCGAACAGCGCCGTGTTGCCGACGTAGCACTCGCGACCAGCGACGGCGGCCTTCGCCCCCGACCCGGTCAGCGCCTGGAACGACTCAGCCGCCGGCACGGTGACGCCCTCCGCCTCCGCGCGCAGGACGATGGCGCGCGCCAGCGGATGCTCGGAGTAGCGGTCCACGGCGGCGGCGAGCGCGAGGACGGACTCGCGGGTCGCGCCGTCGAGCGGCGTCACGTCGGTCACTGTGGGTGCGCCCCGGGTGAGCGTGCCCGTCTTGTCGAACGCGACCACGCGGACCAGGCCGAGCTGCTCGAGGTGCAACCCGCCCTTGATGAGCACGCCGCGCTTGCCCGCGGCGCCGATCGCCGCGGCGACGGCGACCGGCGTGGACATGACCAGCGCACAGGGCGCGCCCGCCACCGTCAGCGTCACCGCGCGCACCGCCCACTCCCGGAAGTCCCCGCCGAGCAGCGGCGGCACCACCAGCAACAGCAGCGCTCCCAGCAGGATCGCCGGGCTGTAGCGGTCGCCGAATCGGTCGATCGAGCGTTGCGCCGCGGTCTTCTCCTCCTGCGCTTCCTCCACCAGGTGGATGATCCGCGCCAGCGTGTTGTCGTCGAAGGCGTGCGTGGCCTCGACCTCGATCGCTCCGGTGAGGTTGACCGTGCCCGCGAAGACCGTGGCCCCCACCTGCTTTTCGACGGGCACGGACTCCCCGGTGACGAGCGCTTCGTCGATGCTGCTCGTTCCCCGCGCGATCATCCCGTCAGTGGGCAGGCTCTCGCCGGGCCGGACGAGGAAGCGGTCGCCCGGCACCAGTGTCTCGGCGAGCACGCGCTCCTCGCGCCCGTCCCGCAGGAGGGTGGCCTCCTTCGGAGCCAGGTCGAGCAGCGCGCGAATCGCGCCGCGCGTGCGGTCGTAGACGAACTCCTCGAGCGCCTCGGCCGCTCCGTAGAGGAAGGCGAGGAACGCCGCCTCTTCCCACAGCCCGAGCGCGGCCGCGCCCACCGTGGCCACGGCCATGAGCACATCGATGTTGACGCGCGGCCGCACGATCTGTTCCAGGGCCTCGCGACCCCAGTGCGATGCGCCGAAGCCCGCCGCCACGATGTAGCAGGCAACGGCCACGGGCCCCGGTGCACCGAGCAGCGACAGCACAAACCCAGCGGCCAGTAGCACCCCCGAGACCGCCGCGTTGCGCAGCGGCGGGAAGCGCCACCACGCGCCCCGGTACGGTTCCTCGTTCCCCTCCTCGTGGCCAGTCTCGTTCGCCGCTTCGGCCGCCGTACCCATAGTCGTCACGCTCCCCGGAGGTGCTCATAGACGGAGTAGGCCGCGATCGCACCCTGTGCCGCTGCCACCACCGTCTGCTTCACGGGGCTGGAACCGTCCGTGAGGTCGCCGGCGGCAAACAGGCCCGCGACGTTCGTCCGCATCAGCCTGTCAACGTGCACCTCGCCCGTGTGGGGGTTGAGGGCGACGCCGACGCTCAGCGGGAGCTCGACCTGCGGGTCGGCGCCGATCTCGACGAACAGACCGTCGAGCTGCAACTCGCTCTCGATGCCGCTGGCCGTCCGGATGCGCACTCCGGTCAGGCCGGACTCGTCGCCCAGCAGCTCGCTCACGACGGTGCCGAGCTTGACGGTGATGTTGGGCACGGTGCGAAGGGCCTCGACCAGCATGGGCCCTGGGCGCACCAGAACATCGCCTCGATGCAACAGGTATGCGTGTCGCGCGAACCGCGCGCTGAGGAGGGCCCCTTCGGCCGCGGAAGCTCCGCCGCCAACGACTGCCACAACACCATCTCGATGCAGCGGCGCGTCGCACGTCGAGCAGTACGAGACGCCTCGTCCCGTCCACTCGCGCTCATGTGGCAGCCCGAGCTGCTTCCGGCGACGGCCGTGCGCGAAGATCAGGGCGCGGGCATGGAGCTCGCGACCGTCATCCAGGGAAGCGGTCCAACGCCCGTTCTCCGCGACGACCGCACTGACGCGTTCGTCCAGGATCGGGACATCCAGTGCCGCCACCTGTCGCCGGAACTGCTGCATGAGCTCGAAGCCGTTCGCGCCGGGCACCCCGGGATAGTTCTCGACGGTGCCGGCGAGCGCCGTCTCTCCGCCGAGTTGGTCGCCTGCCACGATCACGTCGAGGCGATAGCGAGCGGCGTAGAGAGCAGCCGAGAGCCCGGCTGCCCCCTGGCCGATGATGAGGAGGTCATGGACATGAGGAGTCAGGAGCGGCTCTCTTCTCGAACGCGGTCGGGGCGCGGCCATTCCGGATGCGCCGACTACCCGGCATCCGTCAGGGCTTTGATGGGATCAGCGCTCGTGCGGCGGCACGGTCCTGGTACCAGAGACGGTTAATCTCGGTGAAGGCGCGCTCAGCCTCAGGCACGTCATCCTCCGCGAAGATGGCCGAGACCGGGCACGCCGGCTCACAAGCCCCACAATCGATGCACTCATCGGGATCGATGTAGAGCATCCGGTCGACCCCCTCCTCGAAGTGGATGCAGTCGACGGGACAGACATCGACGCAGGACTGGTCCTGCACGTCGATGCAGGCCGAGGTGATCACATAGGTCATACTCGTCT
>CADEHD010000031.1 GCA_902827055.1 uncultured Chloroflexota bacterium
AAGCATCGAACCGAGCAAGCAGGCCAACCCAGAGCTGAGAGACGGAACAGGAGGTGCACCGGCAGACAGACCAACAGGACATGGCAATCGGACAACGACGCAGGGACAGGAGCAGACCGAGGAAGTAAGCAACGGCGCGGACACCACCCACGCGGTCCGCAAATCGGCAGCCAGCAACGACGACACGACGTGCTCTCGCGAGTGCGAGCTGATGCTTCGCGCGAACGAGTCAGACGTTCGTGGTCGCTCGCAGAGAGCCCCGGACGGCACCGCCCTCGGGGCTTCTCTGTATGGGAAGGGAGACAGGTGTGAACCGGTTCGACGGGAACAAGTGGGGGCATGACCGGCGGCAGCTGCATGCCGTGCGGCTCGCCGCGCTGGTGTGCATCGCGATGTCGTTCGCGGCGATCGCGCTCAAGGTCGTCCCGCTCGGCTGAGCCGGGACGGAGCAGACACGAAAGGAGAGTTGGATGTCCAGCAGGAAGCGAAGGCGAGGCCCACGAGTGGTGGCACGGATCGTGCTGGCCCTCGGGCGTGCATCGGCACTCGCCCGCAGGCGGGTTGCGATCGGCGGTCGCGCATTGGCTGCGCGTCTCCGGCCGTGGCGGCCGGTGGTCGTGGCAGACGTGCGTGGGAAACGGGGGCGTCGACTGCGCACGGAGATCGCCTGCGTGACGCGGACCCATCTCCGCGCACTCGGCGTCACGCCTCCGCAGCACCTGCTCGTCGTCGTGCAGCGCACGGTCGTCGAGGAGGGGCGCCCGCTGGCGGCGCTGCTGCAGGTGTTCGAGGACGGTGTGGGCCGCAGGCGACATGTCTTGTTTCTCGCGCTGTCAGCCGACGAGCGGCAGGTGGGCAACGAAGAGCTGCTGGCCACGCTGCGTCAGCAGCTCCAGCGCGTTGTCGGCGACGAGCTGGGCACGCTTCAGGCAACGGTACCGCTGGAGCCTACGCGCACCAGGCCGGCCGCCGTCGTCCCGATCCGGCGTGCCCAGGAACCGCCGCTGTTCGACCACGAGGCACCACCGCCGGAGGCATTCGAGGGCTATGACGACGGCGCCTTCGCCGTCGCAGCAGAAAGGTAGGAAGGACCGATGACACAGGGATTGGTGCTCACCAGCCTGAGTGAACTGGCACGGGTCCGCGACCGCTTCGCGGACGACGGACCGGTACCCGAGGCGCGGATGCTCGTGCCCGTGATCCAGGGCACGGGACCCGACGAACTTGAGTCGCTTGCCGCGACGGCGCAACAGGCACTCGATGCATTGCAGGAGCTGCTGGCGAGTGATGGCCAGCGTCGCCGCGAGGCGGAGCAGGGGCTGGCTCACTGGCGGACGGTCAGCGACGAGGCCGTACGTGTTCAGCGGATCGCCACAGAGATGGGCGACGCGGCGCAACGTGCGTCGGCGCTCGCCGGCTCGGCGTTTGAACCCGCCGCACGTCGCCAGGCGGAGAGCGTGGCAGCAACGGCCGCTCGGCTCGCGAACCAGGCGGAGGCGCACGCCTCCGTGCTGGCCCGTGAGGCCGAAGCCCTCGGCCAGCGCGAGGACATCGCGCGGTTGCTCGCAGAGGACGAGGCGCAGGCAGAGGAGGTACGGATGCGGGAGACGCTGGCGCTGGCCGGGAAGCACCTGGATGGCGGCAGATATGAAGAGGCCCGGCGACTGCTGACTTCCCTGGAAAGAATCATCGGCAGGGTGCCGAGCCTCGAACCGACGTTCGAAACGCTACGGCGGCGCGAGCAGGCCGTCAAGATGCGGGTGGCAGAAGCGGCACTGCGCGAGGCGCGTCGGCTGCACCGGCGTGAGCCGGTCCAGGCGATCGACCTCATCGAGCCGCTCGACTTCGAGGGGCTGCCGGACGACCTGGCCCGGCACCTCTACGGCTGCTGGCTCACGGCCTGCCGTCGCATCGGCCTGCTCGCTGCGATCCACTACCGCGCGGGCTTCGGACGCGGGGCCGTGCTGATTCCCACCGAGGACGGCTGCTGGGAGGTCGTCTCCGCACTCGGACTCCACCGCTGGGAACGCGGCCGCCGGTTCGCGCCGCAGGCGCTGCGAGGGGCACGCCCGCTCTCCTGAATCCCATCAGCCACTAGCACAACCTTCCTTTCGGGGCCGCCTTCGGGCGGCCCCGACTTCGTTGTGCCCGCTCCCGGGCGAATTGCGTCCCGCGATGGGCGCAGAGGGATCGTGCGTGCCATTCGAGGGAGGAGAACGGAACGTGCCCAAACAGAGTCGCTTCCAGCAGGCGGTGCGCGCCGTCTGGGAGCAGAGCCATCAGCAGTACCTCGGCTGGTCCGAGGCGAAACGTACGGCCGTGCAGCCTGCGGTCGACGCCCTGCTCGCCTGGCTCGGCAAATGCCCGAGCGAAGCGGCGCTCGATGTCCGCTACTGGGAGACCGGCGACCCACCGGGGGCCGTACTGCGCGATTACCTGCCCGACGGCTTCGACGCCGACGAGCAGCTCACGCTCGAGGAGGCCTGCTTCTGGCAGCGCTTGCTCGAGCTGCGCAAGGACGGCTGAGCTGTTCGACATCGACGCGATCCGGGCGGCTCACCCAATCGTGGCGGCGGTGCAGAGCGCCGGGGTTGAGCTCCGGCGCTCTGGCCACCGCCTGATCGGGTGCTGCCCGTTTCACGAGGACCGCGACCCGAGCCTCGTGGTGTACGTCCAGACGCAGAGCTACTTCTGCTTCGGCTGCAACGCCGGCGGCGACGTCATCGACTTCGTCGGCCGGCTGCGGGGCAGCGCGTTCAAGGAGACCGCCGCGTCCTTGATGACTGCGGGCGCTGCGCGTGTCCTGCCGTCCAATGTCGTGCGGTTCCCGTCAGCGCGAGGTGCGCGGACGATTGGTCACGACGGCGCGGCGGTCATCGAGGCCGCCGTGTCCTTCTACCTCACGCGGTACGAGCGCAGCCGTGAAGCGCGCTCGTACCTGGCGGAGCGGGGCGTCGACCGGAACGTCGCGTCTCGGCTACGGCTCGGGTACGCGGACGGTGGACTCGCTCGTCACCTCCGCGACCGCGGGCTGAGCCTCGATGCGGCGCAACAGGTGGGTCTGCTCACCGGCGACCGCGAGGCACTCGAGGGCCGGACCGTCATTCCGGATCTGGACGCCGACGGTCGGGCGACGTGGCTCACCGGCCGGTCGCTCACTAGCGACGGGCCGCGCTACCTCAACCTGCGCGTGCCATCGCCGCTGCTCGGGCTGGCGCGGGCCCGCGTGGCGAACGCCCGCGCGGTGGTCGTGACCGAGGGTCCGTTTGACTGGCTCACGGTCTGTGGCTGGGGACTCCATGCCGTGGCATTGCTCGGCACGCACGCCTCCCGCGATGCGCTCTACGCGCTCCGCTCCTTCCGGCGCGTGTACCTCGCGCTCGACGGCGACGGCGCTGGCCGTCGCGCCACCGCCCAGCTCGCCTCCGCACTCGGAGCGCGGGCGGTCGTCGTGCCTCTCCCCGAGGGAGTGCACGACCTCAACGAGCTGGGATGCCGTCGCGGAGGACGCCAGGCATTCCTGGGCTCGCTCTACGAAGCACGCGCACGAATGGAGGAATCATGGCCGAAGTCAACGGAACGCGACCACAGCGCCCGCGCAGCCTGAGCCGCGCTGCGCTGCAGCGACTACGGCAACCACTCGACGTCGCACTGGTGTCCGAGCGCACGACCGACGACGGAGAGGTGCTTCGCTACCTCGAAGGCTGGCGGGTGATCGAGCAGGCAAACGCGATCTTCGGGTACGACCGCTGGGGCGCGGAACTGGTCGGCGACATCGCCTACCGCGCGCTCCCAGGCGGCAACGGCCGTGGTCGCACCGCGCCCTGTGGCCTGTACACGGCGACAGTGCGAGTGACCGTCGATGGCTGCCTGCCGCACAGCGATGTCGGCACGGGCGTCGTCTCTGAGCACAGCGCCGAGGGGCACGCCACCGCGTGCAAGTCGGCCGTCACCGACGGCCTGAAACGGGCACTGCGCCACTTCGGAGTTACGTGGAATGGAGTCAAGAGCAGAGGGAGGACCGCCCTGTGACAGAGCACTCCGATCGCCTGAACAGGCTCGCTGCGGCGCTGGCTTGTGCGCAAGCGCAGATCGAGCCGGCTACGCCCGACGCGGTCGGCTCACTCGACGAGACGAGTGGGGAACGGTCGTACCGCTACGCCACACTCGCGAGCGTGTGGCACACAGTCCGTGGCCCGCTCACCGGAAATGGGCTCTCGGTTGTGCAGACCTGCGAGCCGGGCGCGGTCGGCGAGCTGCGGCTCGTGACGACCCTGCTGCACACGTCCGGACAGTGGATCTCGGGCACGACGGTGCTCCCGCTGCCGGCGCAGACGCCGCAGGGGTTCGGGTCGGCGCTGACGTACGCACGCCGCTACGGTCTCGCCGCGATGGTCGGACTGTGCGTTGACCAAGATGACGATGGCGCCGTTGGCAGCCGGCGGCAGGATGAGAGGTCGCTGCCGGGTGAAGACGACCGGGGGCCGTCCGAGGTGGCCCCCGAGCGGCCGGGCGCCTGGTGGAAGGTGCCGTGCAACCGGGCCAACGCCGCACAACTCAGGGCGTTCGCCCGGGCATATGCACGAGCCAAGGGTGTGGGATCCGTCGACCGGGACGAGCTGCGCCGTGACTTCGGGATCGAAGGGCGGTTCGTTGATCACTTCGCCGACACGCCGCTCGGCGAGATCGTCGCGCGCGCCCGCGCGCTGCGGCCGCAGCGCGCCCCCGCCGAGAGCGCGGAGCCGGAGGAAGTCCACCCTCCACCCGAGGCGGAAGCCGCGTAGGTCGTGAGGTCAGCCCCAGAAGATCGCGATCGGGTCCGCCTCGATCTCGTCGAGCAGGCGGGCCACCCGGCCGGGCCGTGACGGATATACGAGCCAGCGCCCGTTGCGGTTGGCCGCGAACAGCCGCCATTGCCCTGTGGCATCGTCGTAGCGGAGTTGCGCCACCGGCCTGCGGGTCCACTCCGGTCCCCATTCCGGCCTCCACGGTGGGCGACACTCGCGGATCGTTACCGAGCGCCCACGCACGTCGGCCTCGATCCGGATCTGGTCCGCGTACTGCGGAGGCACCCTGCCCGCGCAGTACCGCCGGATCCGCTGGATGTCGATCTCGGGAATCACCGGGCGCGGCATGCGAGAAGCCTAAGCCAGTCGCGGCGGCCGAGGCGAACCCCACGGGGCTGCCTGCGCACCGGGGCCCACGTACTGCTAATTGCAGTACAATCACTGGCATGCCGATACGAGAAGCGCTCATCATCGAGGCCGGTGGCGAGCGCTTCCGTTTCTACTACGACCTGGAGGTGCCGGAAGTGCTGCACGTCACGCTGCGGCACGGGACGACGCCCGAGGACGCGATCCTCGCCTTCTTTGAAGGCGCGACGAGCGCCTGGGACGAAACCCGCGCGCGCTTCGAGACTGTTGCAGAGACGCACCGCCTGTACTGGACGCGCCACGCGCACGACCAATCGGTGATCGTGATCAGCTGCTTCGAACGGGAGGAGGAATGATGGCCAGGGCACGCAAGCCGCTCGAGATCAAAGTCGTTGCCGAGCGCGTCGAGGAAGACGTCGAGGTCTCCGAGCTGGTCTCGCGCCTGGAGGCGGAGGCAGACCGTGAGCTCGCGGCGCGCAGTGTGACCCTGCGCTGGGGCAGAGGGCAGATCGCCGTCGTGAAACGCGCGGCCGCCATCCTCGGAGTGCCGTACCAGACTTACCTGAAGCAGGTCGTGTTCCGGCAGGCGGTGTCGGACATCGAGCACGCCGAGGCCGCGCTCGGCCCGAGGCGTCAAGCGAGGGCGCGCGGTCCGCGCTCCCGGTAGTGGAACTCGCGCCCGGATACGCCGCAGCAGGCGGTGCAGCGGCCGGGTGCTGAGTGATTTCGCCTGCCGTGATCCGAGCGTGATCCTGGCGCGCCGTATCGCCGGGTCCGGCCATACGAGGCCCACCGTTCGGTGCTCTCATCCCTCGCCTTAGCGGGGGCACATCCGCCCTGCAGGGGAGAAGTAACCCGGCGGCAGCGCGCTGCGCGCCTCGTTGCGAGCCTACCCGTGACCGCTCAGCGCGGCTCGCTTGCGGGCATGGCTCGCGACGTACTCGTCGACTGCCTCGCGGGTGGTCACCCAGGTATGGCCGATGAGACGCGCGCGCAGCCGGCCCCGCTTCGCCTGCTGCGTGAGCGTGTGAGCGGCGATGCCGCTCAACTCCGACGCCTCGGAGAGCGACAGCAGCTCGCCGAGTACGTCCACAGGGGATGCACGATCGTGGCCGTTCCGCGCTCCGCTTGTGGCGTCCTGCCTGCTTGGCGGACACATCACGCCACCCCCGCCTGCGTCCCGGGCTTGCCCGTAGAGAGATGGCCGAGCGCCGCGCGCGCCATGGTACGCGCGAGCTCGTGCTCGCCGAGCACCGCTTGATCGACGCGTCCGTCGCTGAGGTACATCCACTCCTCCTCACTGTGGGTGCGCGCGACGATGGGCAGGCCCGGTTGCTGCTCCCGGGCGAACTGCGCGATCTGCCGGATCGCGATCGGATCGACGATCGCCAGCACCAGCAGGCGCGCGGCCTTCAGGTTCATCCGCTCGAGCACCGCGGGTGCCGCGGCGTCGCCGTGCAGCGTGTGGTGGCCCTGCTCCCGGAGCTTCTCGACCGTTCCGCGGTCCTGCTCGACCACCAGGTAGGGGACGGCCTGCTGCGCGAAGGTAGCGGCGACCAGACGGCCGACGCGGCCGTAGCCGCACAGCACGGCGTGCCCAGCAAGGATCGGCGGTTCTTCGACTCCGGCACCCTGCGGGACTGCCTGCGTAGGCTCCGCTGGTCGCTCGCCGTGCCTGCGCCGCAGCCACGCCTCGAGGGGTTCGATCGTTCGGAAGAGCCCCGCGTTCACCGTGATAGACACGATCGCCGCTGCGAGGATCAGGCTCCGGCCCTCCTCGGGGAGCAGGCCCAGGGCGGTGCCCATCTCGGCGAGGATGAATGAGAACTCGCCGATCTGGGCGAGCCCCGCACCGACGACGAGTCCGGTGCGGGTGGGCTGGCCGAACAGCAGCGCCAACGGAAAGGCCACCAGTGGCTTGGCGACCACAACGATCAGCACGACGGCCAGCAGTTGGAAAGGATGCGCCGCGACCAACACGGGGTCGAAGAGCATCCCCACGGAGATGAAGAAGAGCACCGAGAAAGCGTCGCGCATGGGCAGTGCTTCTTCGGCGGCACGGTGGCTGAGGTCGGACTCGCCCATGATCAGTCCGGCGAGGAAGGCACCGAGCGCCATCGAGACACCGGCGAAGGTCGCGGAACCGAAGGCCAGCCCGAAGGCAAGGGCGAGCACCGAGAGCGTGAAGAGCTCCCGGGAGCCCGTGCGCGCGATGTGCACGAGCAGCCAGGGAACGACGCGCATCCCCACGAAGATCGTCCCGCCAACGAGCAGGCCGAGCTTGACGATCGTGAGCAGGAAGTTCACGCCAAGCGTGGCGTCAACGCCGCCGTCAGTGGACAGCGCGGGGAGGAAGACCAGCACGAGCACCGAGAGCAGGTCTTCGACGATCAGCCAGGCGACCACGACGCGGCCCGGCCGCGAGTCGAGGAGATCGCCGTCCATCAGTGCGCGCAGCAGCACGACGGTGCTCGCGACCGAGAGCGCGAAGCCGAACACGACCCCCGCCGTCAGGCTCCAACCCCAGAGCCCCGTGATCAGCACGGCCAGCGCGGTGATCACCGCACTCTTCGCAACCGCACCTGGCAGGGCCGACTTGCGCATCGCCAGCAGATCGCGCCACGAGAAGTGGATGCCCACCCCGAACATCAACAGGATCACGCCGATCTCGGCGAGCTGGGGGGCGAGTGCGGTGTCGGCCACGAAGCCAGGGGTGGAAGGGCCGACGAGGAACCCGGCGAGCAGGTAGCCGACGAGCGCCGGCAGGCCCAGGCGCGTGGCCACGAAGCCGCAGACCAGGGCCAGCGCCAGCGCGACGCTGATGGTGGCGATCAGCGCTGTCTCGTGGGCGATCGCCTCGACCTCCCTGAACAAGGAGCGTAGTGCAAGCGCATTATAGCTGATAGCGGCTATAGGCGGGGTGCACCCTGCTCACCTAGGGCGAGGGGCGCTCCTGTTCCTCAGCCAATTCGCCACAGGCGACGGTCGCCCCACCAGCCTCAGGGACGATCACGACTCGCATCGCGCCGAGCTCGCGCGCTTCACCTGCCGACTCAACCAGGCGCCTCGACCGTGCGGTCCCGTCCGCGCCAACAAACAGCCGCAAAGAAGACGGGCCGCCCCCTTCCGTCGCCGCGCAACTTGGGCGGAGCTCGGCAAGGTACTGCCGTGCGGGCAAGCCCGACACTTCTACCACGAACTCGATTCCTCGCTCGAGCTGAACCAAGCGTGCCTCGCCGTGAGCGGCGCCGTCGGAACTGCGTAGTGCGGCTCGATACTCACCCCGCCTGACGGGCGCGTCCTGGACCGTGCAGGCCAGGCAGACCCACGCCAGGAGGACGAGCGCCGAAGCGGCCATTCGCCGCGGAACCAGAGCCAACGACTTCTCCTTGGCGCCCAGTGGCGTGCGTGCCGCCCTCGGTCGTGTGGTCCTTGCAACCGTGCGGTAAGGGGCTCGGTTGCGCAAGCGCGATGGCAAGCTCTCCATGAGGGGCCCCGGAGCTTCATGCCAAGGCCTCCGGCCGCGGGTCGCGGTCGCGCGCGAGCTGACGCGGCGTCGCGCCGTCGGGCGTCGTCACGTCCGCGAGGCCGGCCAGCAGGTGGTCGAAGGCCGCGACGCCATCCTCCACCGCGGCGCGCTCGTCGTCCCGCAGCGGGATCTCCTGGAGCATGCACAGCAGGTTCGACTTGCCCTCGATGGCCTGCGCGCGACTCGATTCCTTCGGGACATAGAAGCTGCACTTCGCGCACGCCATGCGGTGCTGGCACTGGTCGAAGAAGTCGTACGAGCAGTAGCCGTGTCCGAGGTCGTAGAGCCGCCAGGGCTCACCTCGCGCCGCGGCTCCGCTCCGGATTGCGTCCTGGTCCAGCAGCACCGAGATCGTCCGCACGTTCCTTGTGAAGTAGTCCGCGTCCGCATAGGCACGCGAGAGCGTTGTCGGCAGGAGTTGGGCGTAATGCTGCGTCGAGCTCGGCGAGCGATGGCCCAGCCAGGCCTGCAGCTCGAACAACGAGAGCGGCTCCTTGGCGTTGTAGAGCTGGGTCGCGATGGTGGCGCGCGCGCGGTGGCCGGTGATGGTGCCGCGCGCGTCCGCCTCGGGGACGCCCGCCTTGCGGCAGAGCAACGGGATCAACGTCTCGTTCAAGTAGGGAGAGCCGAGACGACGGCTGCGCTGGGCGAAGAGGAAGTGCACGGCCTCACCGCTGGTGGGGTCGGGCGCGTGCCGTTGCAGCGGCCTCACCGCTTCCCACGCCGCGATCGCTTCGCCAACCACGCGGTCGACTGGCTTCGTGAAGCCCGGACCGGTCTTGTTGGCCGGGACGTCCAACAGGCAGATGGCGCCGCTGTCTTCACCGCCCGCCTGCCAGCGTACGCAGCCGACCGTGAGCCGCCGCAACTCGTCGGTCCGCAGGCCGGCGAACAGCCAGGTCGTCGCCACGGCGCGCACGAGTTCCAGGGGGTATTGGCGCGGTGACCCGCCGGAGGGGCCGAGCAGGTCGTCCGCAGTGAGGTTGAGCCCGGCCCACACCAGCTTCGCCCAGATATCGTCGGCGACGACGTTCGGTCGTGGCCCCATGAGCGCGAGCGTCGAGCGCGGCGTGGCGAAGACCCGGCGTGGATCGAAGCGGCGCGGGAACCAGCCCCACTCCTGGCCGTCGCAGAAGAACGCCCGCACCGCCGTGAGCTGGGCCGCTTTCGCCGAAGGGACGAGGGGCTGCCCGACGCGACTGGCCTGGCGCGGGTTCGGGAGCACCCACTGCCCGACGACCATACGCTGCACCGCCCCGACGAAGGCAGCCCCGACCTCGCGGGTCCACTGTGCGGGCTCGGGTACCTCGGGATACGCGGCCGCGAGCCAGCGGCCGGCTTTGAGCAGCAGTGCGTAGTACCCGTCGCGCGTGGTGACGCGCAGTGTGGAGGTGGAGTACCAGCGACGAGAGTACGCGACCCACGACGGAGCAATGCCCTCGGTGTCGATCGATGGCCACTCTTCCTCGCGTACCGGGTTGCTCTCGAGCGGTCGCTCGATCATCCCGAGCTCCGCGAGCGCACGCGAGAGCGCCAGATAGCCAACGTTGCGCTTCGGCGCGCCCGCGTAGAGTGCGGCCAGCAAGTCGCGATCGAGATCTGCCAGCCGAGGGCTCCGCCTGGTGAGCAGTGCGTCGCACACGGCGAGGCGAACGGCCTTCAGACTGGTGCGGCTGTAGCCCCAGCCGCCCAGCGTGGTCAGGACGGGCTGAAGCGCGGCAATGAGACGGGCTCGCCCGAAGACGCGGGCGGCCAGCCCGACGCGCTCCACGCGCCTCAGCGCCTGCCAGTCGCAGAAGCCAACCAGCAGGTAGGCGAACGCCACGAGGTCGGCGCGCCACTTGTCGCCAGCGACGTGTCGGGCCGCGAGCTCGCTGTGCTCGCGGTTCAGCAGCTGGACCCACTCCGCGTGCGTCCAGCCCCACGCGCTGCGCTGCCGCTCGTGGGTCTCGATGGCGACAATGCGAAAGAGATTCACCCGGAGGTGAGCCCCGGCACCGGTGTGCTCGAGCACGTGCTGCAGGGGGCGCAGCAGCCGCTCGATCTCCTGCGGGAACTGGTCGAGCCGCGTTCGCGAACGACCAATGCTCGCGATCAGGTCCGTCAACACCTCACGCTCCCTCGGCGAAAGCTCGGGGCGGGCGTCGTAGGAGCCGAGGTCGAGCGGCCACGACCACACGTCACTGCCAACCACCCCGGGATCCGGGACGAACACCATTCGCACTGAGCGGCTCACAGCAGCCCCTCCAGCTGATGCTGCCGTTCGAGCTGCAACGCGGCCAGGCTGTGTTCAAGGCGGTCGGCGAGCTCCCGTCCGCTCAGGTGCACGTACTGGAGCGTGCTCTGGATGCTGCGGTGGCCCGCGAATGTCGCCACTGCGTGGATCTCCCAGCCCAGCCGGGCCAGGTCCGTGAGGCGGAGATGACGCGTGCTGTGGCTCGTGAACCGCGGCACGTCCGCTCGCGCGGCGATCTCGCGCGTCACTTTGGACCACGTCCAGATGCTCACCGGGTCGCCCCGGTTTCGGTCCGACCCAGATCGGAAGAGCGGCCCCCGTTCACGGGAGAGCACTCGACGCGGGGGCAGGTACTCCGCGAGCAACCGCCCGGTGGGCTCGGAGTACGGGACCACGCGATCGCGGCGGCTCTTCGTCGTCTCCGCGCGCACGTGCACCAACCGACGCGAGGGGTCGATATCGCCGACCTCGATGCGGCAGAGCTCTTCCCGGCGCAGCGCCGCGTCGTACGCCAGTGCGAGCATCAGGCGGTTGCGTAGCGGCTGCTCACGAGCGGCCGTCAGGATCGCCTGCCACTCCACGTCGGTGGGAATCCAGGGGAGCTTGCGGTAGCGGGGGATCAGGCCCCGCTCGCGTGCCCCACCGAAGTTCGTGACCGCCGTGTACCGGCCCCGGCCCACGGGGTTGTCCGGCCGCAGTCCCTCCTCGACGAGGTAGTCGAAGAAGAGCCGGACCGCGGTGATCCGCTGCTGCAGCGTGGCGTTGGCAAGCCGTCCCCGGTCGGCTTGGCCGACCTCAGCAGCGCGCTGTCTCGGGCGCGAGCTCAGCTCGTGTACGTAGGCGGCGATGTCCGCGCGCGACGCCGTGACCGGCGTCACGTCGCTTCGCGCGAGGAACCGAAGGAAGTCCTCGAGCCCGCGCGCGTACGCCTCGACCGTGTTCGCGGCGAGGCCCAGGTTCGCGCCCATCGCGAGCCACGACTGAGCACGCAGCTCTCGATGAGCGAGCGGGAACCGTTCCCAGCGAATCGTGCTCTCCACACCCATTCCTTGTACCTAGGAGGATTGCTTGATCAAGCAACGTCAACATGGCCAGGCGCATTCGGCCTGTCCATTCCACATAATCGGTGCCCGCTTCGGGAACGAACTCTCCCGCAGCCTCGACGATGCGCCACTCCCGGAGGCCTCCGAACGGCCCGAGGAACTGCGCCGTCAGGTGCTGCAGATCGCTGCCCGCGCCGGTTCGGATGAGACGCGCACGCGCGAATGGGTCGCGCAGCGCTACGGCTGCCCGCTCGAGGAGCTCGAGGGGCGGCCGTTGCTGAACGCAGTGACCGCGCTCTCGCGCGGCCTCGACCGCCGCAATGGAGCGCAGGCCGCGTAGCGTGCTCGCACCGCTCTCCGGCACGCGCGTCGTGACGACGCGCTTCGGCCAGTACCGCGTGACCTGGATTCCGCTCCAGCACTGTCCGCTGCCGGGCTTCCGCGCCGCCGCGATCCAGGCGATTCACGCCGAGCGTTCCCGCCGGGCGATCCGGCTCACGCTCTTCGCACGTCTGCCCGATCACGACGAAGATCGCGATGGCCACCGCGCGGCCTGAGTCGCGTTCGCGGCTCGACGCCTACCAGGCGGTCACCGATCGCATCATCGCTGCCCTCGAACGCGGCACTGTGCTGTGGCGCGTACCGTGGCGTGCGCGGGGGCACCGCAACGCGCTGTCGGGTCGCCCGTACCGCGGCATCAACCTGCTGGTGCTCGCGCTGACCTCGCTCGAGCGGGGCTACGACGACGCTCGCTGGCTGACCTATCGCCAGGCAACCGCACGCGGCGGTCATGTCCGCCGGGGTGAGCAGGGCACGAAGGTCGTGCTCTGGAAGTGGATCGAGCGGAGCGACGCTGCCACGGGCGAGACGGAGCAGCACTACCCGCTG
>CADEHD010000032.1 GCA_902827055.1 uncultured Chloroflexota bacterium
CGTGCGCACATCGCGGCGCTGCGCACCTTCAAGGACGCCTGGGACGGCAGCGGCATCGGTAGCGGAGACTCAAGCGCATGACGAGCGACGTCGCGATCGACTGGAACCGGCTCACCGAGGAGGCCACGGAGCTCCTCTCCGAGTACATCCGCGTGGACACCGTGAACCCGCCCGGCAACGAGACGCGCGCCTGCGAGTGGCTGGCGCCGCTCCTCGAGCGGGAGGGGATCCCCTTCCGGCTCTACGACCCCGGCGACGACCGCGCGACGCTGGTCGCGACGCTCCCGGGCTCGGGCGCGCGTGGCGGCCCGCTGGTCCTCCTGAACCACACGGACGTGGTGCCCTTCGAGCGGGCGCACTGGACGGTGGAACCGCTGGGCGGCGAGGTCCGTGACGGCTACGTCTGGGGCCGCGGCGCCTCGGACATGAAGGGCATGGGCGTCATGGAGCTCATGGTCTTCCTGCTCCACAAGCGCATGGGGCTCCCCCTGGAGCGCGACCTGACGTTCATCGCGGTTGCCGACGAGGAGGCGGGCTCCGCCTTCGGCGTGGAGTTCCTCGCGCGGGCGCACCCCGAGGTGCTGCAGTGCGATTACGTCATCAACGAGGGTGGGACGGGCACGACCGAGGTCTTCGGCGTGCAGCGCCCGGTGTTCACCATCGGGGTGGCCGAGAAGGGGCCGTTCTGGCTGAAGCTCGTGGCGACGGGGCGGCCGGGGCACGGTTCGGTGCCACACGACGACAACGCGGCGGACCGCCTGGTGCGCGCCCTGGACCGGGTCCTGGCGTGGCGGCGTCCGCTGATGCCCTCGGCGGAGGTGCTGGAGTACTTCCACCAGCTGTACGGGGCGGGCGTCCTCCGCGAGGCGGTCACGGGCGCGCTGCTCCAGCGGCTGGCCGCGGAGCACCCGCGCATCCACTCGGTGCAGACGAACTCGATCTCGCTGACGACGCTGAACGCGGGCGTCAAGCACAACGTGATCCCCGCGTCGGCCTCGGCGACGCTGGACGTGCGCCTGGTGCCCGGCTACGACCCCGACCGTTTCATCGACGAGCTGCGTGCGGTCATCGACGACCCACGCGTGATCATCGAGGAGGTGTTCCGCTCCTCGACGCCGCCGTCGCCGCTCGACACGGAGCTGTACGCGGTGATGAGTCGCGCGGCCAAGTCGCTGGTGGAGGACGCGATCGTGGTCCCGGGGGTCTCGACTGGGTTCACGGACTCGAGGGTGTTTCGTCGACTCGGGATCCCCGCCTACGGCTTCGTGCCGGTGCTCCTGGAGCCGGAGGACGTGGGGCGCGCCCACGGCAACGACGAGCGCCTCTCCATCGACAATCTGCGTCTGGGGATGCAGATCCTCTTCGAGACCGTGCGGGGGATCTGCGGCTGACCACAGGATGATCCGACTGGAGGTCCGACATGCGACTGGATGACGTACACACGATCGGCCTGGTGGGGGGCGGCGTGATGGGGGGCGGGATCAGCCAGGTGATGGCCCTGGCCGGATACCGCGTGGTCTGTCGCGACATCGGCGACGAGGTGCTGGCGAAGACGCGCGAGACGATCCTCAACACGCGCTTCGGCATCCGCCGCGCCGTCGAGATCGGCAAGCTCGACTCCACGCAGGCGGAGGCGGCGATCTCCAACCTCAACTTCACAACCAACGTGAACGACCTCGCGGAGTGCGACTTCATCATCGAGGCGGTGCCGGAGAACCTGGAGCTCAAGCAGCGCGTGTTCAAGGAGCTCGACGCGATCGTGAAGCCGGAGGCGGTCTTCGCCTCGAACACCTCGGGCTATGTGATCGCCGAGATCGCGCAGGACGTGTCGCCGCAGCGCAAGACGCAGTTCGCGGGCATGCACTACTTCAGCCCTGTCCCGGCGATGAAGGCCCTGGAGGTCATCTACATCCCCGACGTCACGACGCCCGAGACGGTGGAGTGCGTGCGTGGCGTCGGCGAGCGGGCGGGCAAGATCGTGTCGCTGGTCCGCGACACGCCCGGGACCTACGGCTTCCTCGTGAACCGCATCTACGCCGCGGCACGTCGCGAGGCGGACAAGATCCTCGAGGAGGGCATCGCCACCGAGGACGACATCGACAAGGGGATGAAGTTCGGGCGCAACTGGCCCGTCGGTATCTACGAGAGCCGCAACGCGACCCGCCAGGGCTGGCTGTAGGCGGGTCGAGGGCCCTCGGCTCACCGCCGGCCACATCACCGAGTACCAACCGAGGGCACCCGAACGGCCGCTGCAGGCCGTGGTGGCCGCCCTCGGCGACAAGTCGAGCTAGTTGCGGGTCGCCTTGCCGAGCGCGGCGTCGAGGCGCGCCCTGAGGTCCGGTTCCTGCTGCGGGCCGAAGAACTTCGTGACCACGCGATCGCTATCGGGTTCCAGGACCGCGAACGCGGGGTGCGCGTGCACGCCCAGCTTCTTGGCGAGCGCCGCGTCCGCCGCGAGGTCGTAGTCGAGCACCACGAAGTTGATGCGGTCCTGGTACTGGGGTCGGAGCCCGCTCACGACGGGCCTTGTCAACGCGCAGAACGGTCACCAGATCGCATCGACCCACACGACCGTGGGCTTCCCGTTGGCGGGGAGGAACGCGCCGGTGGAATCCACCTTGCCCTTCGGGGGCTGGTAGTCGGCGGCGACGAGCACGGCGGGTCCCGTGGGGAACGTGATGCCCCCCGAGGCCGCAGCGGCCTGGTTCGGCGCGCTCGCAGGGACCGCGGGTGTCCCGGCTTCGCCGGCCGCGGGTGCGACGCGAGTCGCCTCGGGGCTGCCGTCGGCGCACGCGGCCGCCATCGCGCCGAGCAGCAGCAGAGTCGCGAGGCCAAGTCGAGGCTTCATGCGTCCATCCTACGTCACACCTCGCGGCCGACGTGTGACGTTTGTTACGGACGGCTGGCCGGCGGACGCGGGACGCGGGACGCGCCCGAGCGGTCCGCGAGGCTATGGCTTGCTGTTGTCCCAGCTCGCGATGCGGCGCGGCGTGATCCGGAGGAGGGGCCGCCCTCCGCGGTTCTCCGTGGGGAGCTTGTCCTCGGGGGTGCCGCGCTTGCGCGCGATCTCGCGCTGCAGCTCCAGCACCTGCGCCTGGTCCTCGATGAGCTCGCCGTCGCCCTCGATGACCACGCCCTTCAGCTCGCGCATGCCCTCGCCCTCGTCGAGGACGAAGGAGACCTTGGGGCTGCGCCGGACGTTCACGAGGCGCTGGCCGCGCATGTTCAGGTAGACGTGGTCGCCCAGGCGGAAGTAGCCGAGCGGCACCACGTGTGGGTACCCATCGCGGCCGATGGTCGCCAGGCGGCCCCAGCGGGGTCCGGCGTCCAGGTAGGCGTTCACCTCGTCACGCGTCATCTCTGCCATGGAAAGGCTCCTTCTCGAAACGAACCGGGGAGTCAGCTCAGGCGCGCAGCAGCCGCGCGGTGACCTCGTCAGTGGGGGGCGGTGGGTCGGCGTCCCGATACGAGTCGAGTCGCTGGTAGAGCGCGGACGCGGCCTCGTGGAAACCCGAGGGGAGACCGGCGGCCGCGAACGTCGCGGCGATCTCGTCCATCTCGCCCACGTACCGCCAGGCCTTCGGCACGGCGGCGGCGATCGTGCGCTCGTACTCGCGAGCAAGCCGGCCATCGCCGCGACCCCACTCGGCGAGGAGTGCGGGGCGTACCCCTTCGTGCTCCGCGAGCGCGAGAATCGCCGCAATCAGCGCCGCGCTCCCCTTCGAGTACGCGGCGTATGCCATCTTCAGGGCGGACGCCGCGCCGATGCCGCCGTCCAGCACCAGGGCGTCGAGCGGGCTGCCCTCGAAGCAGGCGGCGGCCTCGGCGGCGCGCTCACCGGCGAGGTAGAGGCGGGTGGTGCCGCCTCGCCAGGCGGGTCCACCGATGATGCCCCCGTCCACGAACGCAGCGCCAGCGCCGCCCACAACCGCGGCGATGCGGCGCGTGCGTGCGGGGGAGACGGCGTTCGCGTCGAGGTAGATGCCGCGGAAGCCCACCGCGGCGACCGCCTGCGCGACGTCCTCGGCGGCGTGCGGCGGGCACACCACCACCACGAGGTCGGCGACCGCGAGCAGCCGCTCGAGCGTCTCGACGTCCTCGAGGCCGGCGCTGACGGCGCGGGCGCGCGTGTCGGCGCTCCGTCCGGCGGACGCCCAGACCACGCGTGCGCGCCCCCCGGCAGCGGCGCCAACGCTCGCGCCCATGGCCCCCGGGTGCAGCAGCCCAACGGTCTCGATCACGCGGTACCTCGCCCTCGAAGCGGCTCGGATAGTATCGAGTCGCACGCGCGAGCAGGAGCGGAGCGACGGTGGACCTCGAGATTCCGGATGGTCCGGAGGCGATCACGCCCGCCTGGCTGACCTCGATCCTGCGCGGTGCGGGGATGCTGGCGGCCTCGAACCGCGTGGCGCGCCTCGAGGTACGCGTGATCGGGGTGGACCGGGGGATCGGCGGGCAGGTCGCGCGGCTGACCCCGACGTACGAGCGCGCCTCGGGTGGGACACCGACGGCCGAGGGCTCGAGTGCGCCGGCCACGCTCATCGCCAAGCTGCCGAGCGCGCTGGAGGTGACACGCGGCGGTGGCCGGTTCCTGCGCTTCCCGGAGCGCGAGGTGCGCCTCTATACCGAGCTCGCGCCCGGCCTGCCGATCCGCACGCCACGGTGCCACTTCGGCGCGGTCGCCCCGGATGGCGATGCGTTCGTGATCCTGATGGAGGACATGACGGGCGCGCGACCGGGCGACGACCTGCTCGGGGCCAGCGATGCCGACCTCGACGCGGCGGTCGGCGCGGCCGCGACGCTGCACGCGGCGTGGTGGCAGAGCCCGGCGCTCGCGCACCTCGAGTGGCTACCGTCGATCGAGGGGCGCGCCGCGACCTGGCAGCGCCTGTTCACGCTGGCGTGGCGGGAGATCCGCGACGGGGAGTCGCCCGACCTCTACGGGGTGCTCCCGCCGGGCATCGGGCGGGTCGCCGAGCTGCTCGCCCACCGCGGTGCGGCGGTGTACACGCAGCTGGCGGCGTATCCGCCAACGCTCGTGCACGGTGACTTCCGGCTCGACAACATGTTCTTCGACCTGCCGGACGGCAGCCCCGTGGCCCCCATCGACTGGTCGAACGCGATGAGCGGTCCCGGGCCGTACGACCTGGCCTACCTCCTCGCGGTGTCGCTCACGCCGACGCGGCGGCGCGCGGTCGAGGACAGGCTGCTGGCTGCGTACGTATCGGAACTGCGGGCGAGGGGCGTCGAGGGCGACCTCGACTGGTGCCGCGACGCCTACCGGCTGTCATACCTCGAGCCGTTCATGCGCATGCTGTTCCTACTGGTGCGCGGGCACGCCGAGGGCGGGGGCGGGCGCCCGCACGAGGTCCTCTCGCAGCTCGTGCACCGTGCGGCCGTCGCGGCGCTCGACCTCGACAGTGTGGCGCTGCTCGAGGGCTGAGGTGGGCGGTCCGCCTCGGCGCGCCGATCAGCGCACGACGATGACGGCCAGCATCCAGGGGTGCACCCGGCAGGCGTACGAGTACGTGCCCGCATCGGTAAAGACGCGCCCGTACGACTGCCCCTCGATGAGGTAGCCGGAGTCGAACAGGCCGTTCGTCGAGGTGATCGTGTGGGGGGCGACGTCGCGGTTCGTCCATGTCACCGACCCCCCGATGGCGACGTCCGCCGCGACCGGGAAGGCCGAGCCGCGCACCTCGATCGCCCGACTCGGCGGCGCCGGTGGCACCGGGAGGGGCGTCGCGACGGGCGTGGGTGGCGGCGTCGGCGCCGCGGTAGGCGCGGCCTTCGGCAAGGCGGGCGGAGGCGTGGGCGTGGGCGACGGAGCCGCGGTTGGTGCGGCCGTCGGCGCAGGCGATGGCGTTGGGGTGGGCGTAGGTGTGGGCGTCTCGATCGGGCCCGGGGCCACGGTCATGGCGGGCAGCGGGGGCGGCCCGGCGGCATCGAGGGGCGGTGGCGTGGGGGTGATCGCACGCGTCTCGACGACGGGCGTGCCGGCGATCGGCGGGCTCACGCACGCCACCAGCAGCATCGCGACGGCGGCCCAGGCGGCGAGGCGCATCAGAAGCAGCCCGCCTGGGACGTGGCGCTCACGGGCCGGCGATGCGGCGCGTCGAGGGGACGATGTGGGCGTGGCTGCAACGCATCCTCCGCGCGGTACGACGCTCGGGCGCTCCTCGCCCGTCTCGCAGACCACTGCACATCCTATCGAGGTTCTCGGCCTGCGCGTCGCCGCCGTCCGCCAGCTTCATCGCAGGTGGAGACTACGACGCGGCGCCCGCCTCGGCGGCGGCGATGCCATCGGGAAGGATCGTGCCGAACACGGGACCGTACGTGGCGCGGCGCACGACGCCGTCCACGTCGATGAAGAACGTGGAAGGCAGTCCGCGCACGCGGTACTGCTCGGCTACCCCGCCCGTCTCATCGAAGACGACGGGGAAGGTGACGCCGAGCGCGTCCACGAACTCCTCGGCGGGTTCCCGGGCGTCCAGCGCAAGCACGTTCACGGCGAGGATGACGGGGCCGGGCGCCGCGCCCTCGGTCTGCCGGGTGTAGGCGCGCTGGAACTCCGGCATCTCCTCGCGGCACGGCCCGCACCAGGACGCCCAGAAGTTGAGCACGACAATGCGGCCGCGGTAGTCGGACAGGCGGATGGGCGGACCGCCTCCGCGCGCCTCGAGCACGAAGTCGGGCGCCAGCTGCCCGACCTCCGCGCTCAGGGCGTCGAGCGGTCCGAGCACGACGAGCGACTCGCTGCTCGTCGCGCGGAGCCCGAGTTGCTCGCGCGCGAACAGCACGCCGACTGTGATGACGAAGGCGGCGGCGATCGTGTGGCGCACCAGGCGGTTGCGGTTGTACCCGAGCACGACGGTCTCCCGACTCCCGACTCCAGCCTCCATGATCGCGATGGGCGCGCGGGCCCGTGCGAAACAGGCCACCTCGACACTACCGCTCGGCCATCGGAGCCGCTTACGATTCTGTCGAGATGTCCTCCGACGCGGATTCCCCCTCGCTGGCCCACGCCGTGGCGCTGATCGCAGCGGCCCGCCACGCGGTGGTGCTCGCAGGGGCGGGGATGTCCAAGGAGTCCGGGATCCCCACGTTCCGGGGCGACGGCGGCCTCTGGACCGTCCGCGGTGAGCCACCCCTGAACCAGTATGAGACGTTCTCCGCCGATCCGCGGCGCTGGTGGGAGCGCCGCCTCGAGCAGGAGCGCAGCGCCGACGAGTTCGCGACGGCGATCGAGTCGGCCGAGCCGAACGCGGGGCATCGCGCGCTCGCGGACCTCGAGGCGATGGGCGCGATCGCGCATGTCATCTCGCAGAACATCGACGACCTCCACCGGCGCGCCGGTCAGCGGTCGCTCACGGAGATCCACGGCAACCGGACGTGGATGCGCTGCATCGTCTGCGAGTCGCGCTGGCCTCGGGCGGAGTTCCCGGTGGATCCCGAGGCCCTGCCCCCGCGCTGCGCGCAGCCGGGTTGCGGCGGCATCGTGAAGGGCGACACGGTGATGTTCGGGGAGCCAATTCCGCCGTCAGCGCTGCGGCGCTGCGCAGAGGAATCCGCGCGGGCCGACCTCTTCCTGAGCGTGGGCACCTCGGCGGTGGTCTACCCGGCGGCGCAGTACCCGATCGCGGCCGCGCAGCGAGGCGTCCCCCTCATCGAGATCAACCCGGAGCCGACCCCCCTGACGCCGCTCGCGGCCGTGGTCCTCCGCGGCCCGTCCGGCGAGGTGCTCCCCGCACTCGCGGCCGCGGTGCGGGCGCTCCAGGATCGCGGTAGCGCCGCACGCACGTCTCCCGGAGAGGACGACTAGTGGCCGCCAGCATCATGCTCGGGATTCTCATTGGCACGCCGGACGGGCTGCTGGAGCTGATCCCCGGGGACACGCCGCATCGGCGGATCACGGGCAGCATCGACACCATCGACTACCGCGGGGATATGGGTCTCGCGGCCGGCCCCGAGGTTGGCCCGTGGATCCACCTCGGTAAGGCGTGGGCCAGGCTGGAGCTGGACGACAGCGTCGCCCCAGCCGGTGCGCGCGTGCGCACCGTGCGGATCGGGCGCAGCGGCGAAATCTACCTGGGGATGGAGCCCGCGGCGCTGCTCGTTTCGCGCGATCGAGGGGCCACGTGGACCAGCATCGAGGGCGTGCGCAGCCTGCTCAGGCACGAGCGCTCGGTGAAGACGCCAGCAGGCGCCTCGGCGCCGTATGTCGCGGGGGTGGTCTTCCCCGACGAGGGCGTGGTCGCGGGGATCGCGGGCGCCGGCGCGTGGGGCTCGCGCGATGTCGGCCAGACCTGGATGCGGCGCGCAGATGGACTCGATCCGATCGTCCGACGAATGTGGGATCACCCGGAGCGCGGTGACCGCCTCTACGCGACAACGGACTCGGGCTTCTATCGCACCGACGACGGCGGGTTCTCGTGGGTGCAGTCGCTGCGCGGCCTCGATCGGTCGCACGCCATCGACATGGCGGTGATCCCGGGGACGCCGGACCACATCATCCTGTCGGTGGCTCGGAAGGCGGGGGGCGAGGAGGGTGCACTCTTCCGCTCGATCAACGCCGGTCTGAGCTGGGAGCGCATGGCGCTGGGCAAGCGTGACGAGTTCGCACGCGCGCCGCTGGTGACCCGCGTCTGGGACAGCGAGGACACGCTGTTCGCACTCGCGGAGGGCGTGGCGTGGGGCTCCCACGACGGGGGCGCGAGCTGGATCGAGCTCGCCTCGGGGCTGCCGAGCCGTGCGAACGTGCTGGTCGGAGCGCTGTAGCCGCTCGATCACCACGCTCGTGGTGCGGGGCTTCGGTCTAACGGGGCGCACTGGTAGACTGCACTTCTTACGAGGTTCCTCGCAACCTCTTCCTACCACGCTCCGTCAGATCCAAAGGACGCCACATCGATGGCTGGCGCACATCGCATGAACGAGACCTCGATCGAGGCGAACGGCCTCCAGTTCCAGTACCAGGAGTGGGGCGACGCACGCAGCCGCCACGCCGTGGTCCTGTTGCACGGCTACGCCGAAACGAAGGGGGCCTGGGAGGAGACCGCGGTCGACCTCGCCCGGGAGTACCGCGTGATTGCCGTCGACCAGCGGGGGCACGGCCGCAGCCAGCGCGCGGCGGACCGCGACTACACCCGCGCGACGCAGGTCGAGGACCTGGAGGCGCTCATCGGGGCGCTGGGCCTCCGCAGCGTGACCATCGTGGGCCACGGCATGGGTGGTGCGAACGCGATCTGCTACGCGGCAGAGCACCCCGACGTCGTGAGCGCGCTCATCCTCGTGGAGACGGCGCCCGAGGTGCTGCGGTCCGGCATCGAGAACCTGCGCCGCCTCCTCGTCACCTCGCCGAGCTCGTTCGACTCCGTGGAGGAGGCGGCTGCTCTGATCCGCGAGGCGTACCCGTACGCCACGCAGGAGCAGGCAGAGCGCCGCGCCCGCGCCTCGATCAGCCCGACGCCAGACGGCGCATTCGTGTGGGACTTCGACCCGGTGTTCCGCGACTCCACGGCGCGCCCGCCCGAGCCGGACCCCGGCCAGCGACGGCTCTCCGACCTGTGGGACAGCGTGGACCGGATCCAGTGCCCGGTCATGATCGTGCGTGGTGCCGAGACCGACATGCTGACCTCGGAGGCCGTGCAGCGACTGCACCGACGTATCCCGGGCTCGCGCGTGTCGCTCATCGAGGAGGCGGGGCACTCGGTGCCCACGGATCAGCCGGCGATGCTGGCGCTCACGATCCGCGAGTTCCTCCAGAGCCTGTCCGGGGCGCTGATCTAGCCGCAGCTATCGGGTGGGGGACGCCTCCGCGAGGGGGAATCCCAGGTCCATCCAGCGGTGCTCGATCCCTGCATCGAGGAAGACGTCGCCGTGCGCGACGTAGCCCAGTCGCTCGTAGAACGTGATGGCGTGCAGCTGCGCGCCGAGCGTGATGCCGCCGAACCCGCGCGATCGCGCCTCCGCCTCGAGGGTCCGCATCACGGCGCGTCCGACGCCCCCGCGACGATCCGCGGCGCGCACGGCGACCCGTCCGATGTGCGCGAGCCCCCCGGGTGGGTAGTCGAGGAGCAGGCGGCCGGTACCGACCGGACGCCCGTCACGCCGCGCGAGGACGTGGACCGCGCTCGTCACACGTCCCGGGTCGCCGTCGTGCGCGTCGATCTCCTCGACCTCAGGGACGCCCTGCTCCTCGATGAAGACGGCGCGCCGAATCGCGAGCGCCTCGGCGAGCTCGGCAGCGGTGCGCACGAGGGCGACCCGGATGTCCGGGGGGTGGCCGGGGGCCTCGGGCGGCCGCGCGTCGGCGCTCACGGCCGTGGCCGCACGGGAGCGGCGAGGACGGGCGGCAGCACGAACACGGGGGTCTCGAAGGGGCGCCGCTGCAGGATCGACGTGGCGGGCGAGTCGCACCCGAAGTCGATCCGCACGATCCCCTGCTCGTTGACTCCGACGGCGCGGCCCGAGCCGTCCGGGAGGGCGAAGATCGCCACCCAACGCCCCTCCGGGAAGTAGGCGGACTGCTCCTTCGACGCCTCGACGACGGCGTAGAGGCGCAGCGGCACGTTGGGAACGCTACCCGAGGTGAACAGCCACGGGATGAGCGTCGGCAGGCGCTCGGGGAGGACGTGCTCGCCCTCGCAGACCGAGGTGGGAAACACCTCGATGGCCGTGCCGGGGGTGGCCCCGGGCTTGATGCTGCAGGGTGGCGGGCCGCCCATCCCGGGCGCGCTCTGGCACTGCGTCGAGAACGCCACGGTGAGCTGGCGGATGCGCGCCACGTCCTGGGTGAGCACGGCGTCGATCACCACGTCGATGGCGGGGTAGCCGCTGCTGGTGCCGGGCGCCTGCATCGCGGGCACCAGGGCGCGCGCCTCGATGGTCGGGAGCCCGCGCACGTCCGGCGTCACCTGCATCCACTCGGCGCGGTACGCGATCCAGCCGGTGTCCGCGATCGCCAGCCACTGGCTGTCGGGCGAGCGCCCCGCGATGCCGACGTCGTCGCCGGGCTGGAGGAGACCGATGGCCGCGGCGGTCGTGGTGGGCCCGGAGCGGACGTTGAGGTTGTCCGTGGTGATGCGCGCTCGCGCGATGACGGGGTACGCGACCGCGGTGGGCCACGGCGGCGGCGTCCCGACCGGACTCGCGACGGCCGCGGGGGTGCCGGACGCCTGCACCTCGGCGGTTGGGGCCGGCGTTGGGGCGCGCGAGCCGATGCTCCCGCACCCCGCGAGGAGGACGAGGACGCTCGCGAGGGCGGCCCACGCGAAGCCACGAGGCACTAGAGCACTCCGTGGCGGGTGAGGATCTCGCGCGCGAGCAGCATGTGGAGGTCGCGGCGTCGCGACTCCGCCTGCTCGATCTGCCCCATCTCGACGAGGATCGCGGTGACGCCGGGCACGTGCGTGCCGATGCTGAGCGACGAGGTGCTGCGGCCTCCCGGCTGGCCACCGAAGCCCGGGGACGGGGTGGCGCCCGGCGCGGGCTGGGGCAGGCGGCCGCGAAACGTGAGCTCCTCGCGAGGGGTGATGAGCGTGTTCACCGCGCTCACGGCGTCCCGCACGAACGCCTCGGGCAGCGGGCCGTCACCCCGGGTCACCGTCTGTCCGATGAACGCCGTGCCCGTGTTCGCGCCGCGCTCGAGGTAGAAGCCCCACGACTCGTGCATGTCGAGCACGAGGTCCACCTCGAACTCACGCACGACGCGGATGATCGAGGCGGCCATGCGGGCCATCGGCAGCGCGCCGTCCTCGGCGCCGGGGTACAGCCGGTTGAGGTCACCGAGGTCGGGGAAGGTGCGCTCGAAGGCGCGTGTCGCCACGACGTTCGCACGCGGGATCACGAGGAGGCTCCCGGCGGACGGCTCCCACTCGGCGACGGACTCCGCGGCAAGCCAGCCGCCGGGCTCGTTGCCGTGCACGCCGCCAAGCACGAGCACGCGCGCGCCCTCGCGACCGGAGTGGGTGGCCACCAGGGGCGTCTGCCACGGGGTACTGGGCATCAGCAGGCGCTGCTCGCGGCCCGGAGGAAGCGGCGGTGGGGGGCCGCTCGGCGTGGCGGCGGGGGCCGCCTCGGCGGCGGCCGGCTCCGGGAGCAGCGACGTGGCACCGGTCTCCAGCGGGGAGAGCACCGGGGTGCGCTCGCGGACCTCGCGCGTGTCCATGGCGGCCGCGTCCAGCACATGAATTTCCACGGCGCGCTTGGCCACATGCTCGCGGTCGATCCCACTCTCGCCGAGGTGATGATCGCTGGCGTGGCGAAGTATGATCCGGGCATGGGCATCTCGACGATCCCCCATGGCCAGACCACGCGCGCGGCCAAGCGTCACGGTCTTCCCTGCGTGGGCACGTTCTTCGCCGATCGGGCCTATGGGCCGGACGGCAAGCTGGTCGGCCGCGGCGGGCCGGGCGCGGTGATCGAGGACAACGAGGCGGTTGCGACGCGCGTCATGCGCTTTCTCGATGACGGCAC
>CADEHD010000033.1 GCA_902827055.1 uncultured Chloroflexota bacterium
CGCCGTGCTCGATGAGTGGGAGCGCGTCCGGACCGCCGAGCGCTGGGTCGGCGCCGTGGGCAACGAGCTGGTGGATCGGCGCACCGCCCGGCGCGCGCGCCGCATCGTCGCGCAGGACGCGGAGCACCAGTCGGAGGATCGGGCGAAACGCGCCTAGGGCACCAGCCCCAACCCACGTAGCGTCGAGCGCACCGCGGCCGCGACTCGTCGGTGCCGTCGCTCGAGCAGCGTGCGCGTCGCGTCGATCGAGCACATCTCGGCCCCGGACAAGGCACCCGTGCGAATCGCCGCCTCGAGCTCGTCCTCGTCCTCCCAGCGCGCGCCAGCGTCATCAACCCAGAGATCGAGGAGCAGGTCCCGGTAGCGGACCTCGGCGGGGGTGCTCACGAGATCGACCTCGACATCGGCAACGACGTCGAATCGGAGGAAGACCGGCGGGCCGCCACCGCGAGGTACGACGTAGTAGCAGTTGTACGAGCGGCGCCGCCAGAAGAACCCGTACGAGTCGAGCCGGCGACCATCGCGTTCGAAGCGGAACCGCACGATGACGCGCGCGGGCGTGGCCTCGATGAGATCGCAGTCGAAGCGCTGCTCGATGGCACCGTCGAAGGCACGCTTGACCTCGACGATCGAAGTGGGTGCCGGTCGCCCCGGAGCATCGCGGTCGCTCACGGGCGCGTTTCGAGCCAGGCGAGGATGAGCGTACCGTCACCCCGCGGGCTGGCGTCGTAGCCAAACACCACGGGGGTACCGGGCGCAATCCCGACCGAGCGGGCACTCCCGGCGGCGGGGAGGCGGAGGGTCAGCGGGCGCCCCTGGGCCTGCACGACGACGATGCGCTGGGTTTCGTCCCGCGCAACCAGCACTCCCTCGTCGCGGGTCTCTCCGAGCCAGGTCGTCGCCGCCTCCGAGACGTCGACCGTGTGCGGATTGCGATAGACATCGCGCACCGTCACACGCCACCCTCCCACGCCGGGCCGCGCCACCACGGACTCCGCACGCAACTCGCGAGGCGGCACGGCCAGTACCTCCGCGACCAGCTCGAGCGCGCGCACAGCGGCCCCTTCGGCGTCCGTCGCACCGCCGGGACCAGCCGGCTCCGGGTCGGCGAGCAGCGACCCCTGCTCGGGAGGGCGGCTCGTCGGCCGCGCGGTGGGTGTGCGGTCATTGAGTGGATTCGTGATCGGCGCGCCGTCGTTTCGAATCGCGGCACCGCATCCCGAGGCGAACAGCAGCGCCACGCCCACCACCCAGAGCGAACGAGCTGGGGGCTGCATCGAAACCTCGCGTCCATGCGATCGCTGCGGGGCAGTAACGGGTTGCTTGTGTATGATCCTCGACGTTCGAGCGCCCTTCAATGGGACGTGTCTGCGTGCCCTTGGGCGTGGGGAAGAGGCACAGATGCCGGCGACGGTGATCATCGGCGGGCAGTGGGGCGACGAAGGCAAAGGGCGCGTGGTGGACTACCACGCGCGCAACTGCACGATCATCGCGCGCTACTCGGCAGGGACGAACGCGGGGCACACGATCGTCAACGATCGCGGGCACTTCGCGCTGCATCTCGTGCCGGCAGGGATCTTTTACGGCGACAAGACGTGCGTCATCGGCAAGGGCGTGGTCGTCGAGCCGATCGGCCTGCTGAAGGAACTCGCGATGCTGGGCGAGCGAGGCGTGGACACGTCGCGCCTGCTCATCAGCGAGCGCGCGCACGTCGTGATGCCGTGGCATCCCGTCATCGACAAGCTCGACGAGGCGTTCCGCGGCGAGCACGCCATCGGCACCACCGGCACCGGGACCGGTCCCGCGTTCGCCGACAAGGTCGCGCGGAACGGTGTGCGCGTGATCGATCTGATCACGCCGGACCTGCTCGCGACCAAGCTTGAGATGGTGCTGCCGTACAAGAACCGCATCATCACCGAGCTATACGGGGGGCAGGCGCTCGATTTCGACACCGTGCTCCGCGAGTTCAAGGCGTTCGGAGAGCAGCTGGCGCCGCACGTCGCCGACGTGGACACGATCGTCCAGGACGCGCACGACGCCGGCGAGCGCATCCTGCTCGAGGGCGCGCAGGGTGCGCTCCTCGACCTCGACTCGGGCACGTACCCGTACGTCACCTCATCGGTACCCGCGTCCGTCGCCGCCGGTGGCGCGATCGGCATCGGACTCGGCCCCACCGCCATCGAGCGAGTCGTCGGCGTGTACAAGGCCTACCAGACCCGCGTCGGCAACGGGCCGATGCCCACCGAGCTGTTTGGCGAGCAGGCCGACCGCCTCCGCGACCCCGCGGCGGCGCAGGGCCAGGGCGAGTACGGCACCACCACCGGCCGATCGCGCCGCTGTGGCTGGTTCGACGGAGTGCTGGCGCGCTATACCGCGCGCCTCAACGGCGTGAACTCCGTGGCCCTGACGCGCCTCGATGTCCTGTCGCAATTCGACAGCGTGCAGGTGTGCGTCGGGTACGAGCGCAACGGCGAACGCGTCAGCACGCTCCCGGCGGCCCTACCCCACCAGTACGACGTGCGGCCCATCTACGAGGAGCTGCCGGGCTGGCGCACGGACATCTCAGGGGTGCGCAGCCTGGGTGACCTGCCCGCGAACGCCCGTGCCTACGTGCGCCGCATCGAGGGGCTCATCGGTGCGCCGGTGGACATGATCTCGGTGGGCCCGGCCCGTGAGCAGGTAATCGTGACGCACGATATCTTCGGCTCCGAGCTCTAACCCGGCCGGCGGGCCGCAGCGCGAAGGAGTGCGAGCGTGGGCGCAGCATCGCTGGTGGTCCACGTCTTGCTGGCGGCCGTCCTCGTTGGACCGCAGATCCTGATGTTCTTCGCCGTGGCGCCCGCCTCGTGGCTCATCGAGGACCACGCACTGCGGACATCCGTCGTGCGGGTGATCGCGCGGCGTTTCGCCACGCTGTCGATCGTCGCGCTCGTTGGGCTACTCACCACCGGCCTCTTCCAGTTCTACACCGACGCGATCGTCCCGCCGCAGATCCAGGACGAGATGAATGACTTCCGGTGGGGTGGCATCTTCATGCTGAAGATGACGCTGTTCCTGGTCCTGATCGCGATGATCGCCTTTCACGCGGCCGTCCTCGCGCAACGCATTGCCCGTGTGACAGCGGCCGTCGAAGCCGGCCGGGCCGACATGTGGGACCTCGAGCGCGCGCGACGCAACTCGCTGCTGTTCTCGGGGCTGATGATCGTGGTCTCCGTGTCCATCCTCGCGCTCGGCGTGCTCCTCGCGTACCCGCCGTTCGCCGACCAGTCCCTGTAGGTCGCCGCCCGATGTGCGCGCTGCGGACACTCCCCGACCTGCTTCGGCCCGGCCTGCGCCTGGTGTTCGTGGGGATCAATCCCGGGGAAGCGTCAGCGCAAGCCGGGCACTACTACGCGCACCCAGGCAACGCCTTCTGGCGCGAACTCTCCGCGAGTGGCCTCATCGAGGGGGTGGTCACACCATCCGATGACCGCCGCCTGCTCGAGTCGGGAGTCGGCTTCACCGACGTCGTCAAGCGCGTGGTGACCGACAGCGCGCAGGTCTCGCGGGCCGAACTCGAGGCCGCCGTCCCCGGGTTCCGCGCCCGCATCGCGTACGCGCGCCCGCGCGTCGTGTGCTTCACCACGACGCGCGGTCTCGACGCCGTCTTCCCGAAGACCCGCTCGCCGCGCGGCTGGGGACGCCAGGCCCAGCAACTGGGCGACGCCGAGGTGTGGCTCATGCCCTCGACCTCCGGGCGCGCCGCGGGCTATCGACTCGAGGTCGGGCGCGTGCTCCGCGAACTGGCTACTCACCTGGCCGGTGAGTTCGGCGGGGTGACCAATCCGAGCGGGCCGAGCACGCTCGGAGAACAGGCGGCAGCGTGAGCACGGACTGGGCCCGCGGTGCCGAGCGGTTCAAGCCGGAGGATGATTGCCCGCTGTTCAGCGAGCGCCTGGAAGAGCACATTGTCGGCATCACCCGCGGCGAGCTGCCCAATCGCGGGCGCTTCTGCGGGAACTGCTACACGCCGATGTCGATCGAGACCGTGCGTTGCGCGCACTGCCAGACATCGGTGCAGGACCGCACGCCCGTGGGCGCCATCCCGGACGCCGTCGTGGACATGCTGCGCCGCCAGCGCAAGACCGAGTCGAACTGGGTCAACGGGTTCGCCTACCTTGGCCTCGTGCTCGCGGCGGTGTTCGGACTTGGTGTAGTGCTGGGCGTGCCCTACCTGCGAGCCAACCTGCTGCCGGCGACGATCGTCTACGGGCTGCTCCTCGTGGTTGGCAGCCGCATGCTGGCGGGGCTCCTCGGGGGGTACTGGGGCGACCGGCTCGGCTACGAACGCGCGCGACGGGCCCTGCGGGAGTCATGGGCGGAACTGGTCGAGGCGCGCGACGGGGGAACGGGCGCGCGGCGCTAGCTCGTTCGGGCGGGCACGCGGACATCGATCTGCTGGCGAGCCAGCTCAGCGCGGATCCGCATCCCCGCGGCCTCCGAGGCCCCGATCAGCGGCAGGCGCGGCTGGCCCACCTCGAACCCGATCTCGTTCAGCGCCTGCTTCACGGGGATCGGGTTGCTCTCAATGAACAGCACATCGACGAGTGGCGTCAGGCGATGGTGGAGCGCGGCCGCCTCGACGAGGTTCCCCGCCAGGCAAGCCGCGACGAGCTCGCGAATCTGCGTGGCCACGAGGTGGCCAGCGACGGAGACGATGCCATAGCCACCCATCGCCATCACCGCGAGCGTATCCGTGTCGTTCCCGGACCAGACGCGGAACCCGGCGGGCGCCCCGGCGATCACCCGACCGATCTGGGCGAAATCCCCGCTCGCCTCCTTCACCCCCACGATCCGGGGGTGCTCGGCGAGCCGGAGCGTCGTCTCAACGGTCATGTTCAGGGCGGAACGACCGGGGATGTTGTAGAGCATGCACGGAAGCGCAGTTGCGTCGGCGATCGCCGTGAAGTGCCGCACCAGGCCTTCCTGCGGCGGCTTGTTGTAAGCCGGCACGGTGAGCAGCAACCCGTCGCAGCCGACGCGCTCCGCCTCGCGAGAGAGGGCGATCGACTCGGCAGTGGAGGAGTTCGTTGAGCCGGCGATCACAGCGATGTCGCTCGGCAGGGCGCGCCGGACCGTGGTCCACAGCGCGATTTTCTCCTCGGCGGTCAGCGTGATGCCCTCGCCGGTGCTGCCCGCCACCACGAGACCCTCGTTGCCGGAGTCGACGAGCGCCTTCGCGAGGTCAGCGGCGCGCTCGTAGTCGACGGAGCCATCGGCCCGCATGGGCGTGATCATCGCAGTGAGGACGCGACCAAAGTCGGCGGGCATGCGCGGCCCCTTCCGGCGGAAACGGCGTACGGCACACGAGGCCCTTGCCCCGCGGCAAGCTCGAGGAGGATAGCGCACGCGCGCGAGGATGGCCCCGCGCGCGGCCTGCGCCTACTCGCCGAACTCCAGGATCTCGGAGAGCCAGGACCGCTTCTTCTTCGGACGGCGACGGTCATCGTCATCATCATCGTCGTCATAGCGGCGCTCAGACCGCGGCTCGGAGCGCGCGTCGTATCGCGGCTCCTCGCGTCGCTCCGCGACACCGGTGGAGGCGCGGCCCGCGGCTGGCGCTGCCTCATCGGCGCGGTCGGCCGCGCTCGCGGCCTCGAGGAGGTGATCGAGCTCACCCCGGTCCAGCCAGACCCCGCGGCATTCCGAGCACAGATCGATCTTGACCCCGCTGCGCGTCACCTCGCGGAGCGGAGCATCGTCCACCGGACATCGCATGCGACACCTCCGTGCGCTGTGGGAGCCCGACCAGTCTACGGTGGCGGCGGGCGCGTCGAGTGCGTGCGTGGGTCAATGCCCCTCCGCACCCGGTAGACTCGGAGCACCCGCGCGAGGGTCGAGCGGGCGAGAGGGAAGAAGGCTCGCCTCGATGGCGCAGGAATCGGCCATCCGATCGTCCGGGCAGGAGGGCTCAGCCGCGGCGCTGCACGACGCCATCGAGCGCGTCCGCTCCGCCGTCGGCGACGTCATCGTCGGCCAGGAGGGCCTGGTCCGTCGCCTCCTGATCGCGCTCCTCACGAACAACCACGCGCTCGTGGAGGGCGTCCCGGGACTGGCGAAGACCCTGACCGTCTCGACACTCGCACGGTCGATCGACGCCACCTTCGCGCGGATCCAGTTCACGCCGGACCTCCTCCCCGCCGACATCGTGGGCACGCTGGTCTTCAACCCACGCGACGCGGAGTTCAGCGTCCGCCGCGGGCCGATCTTCGCCAACGTCGTGCTGGCCGACGAGATCAACCGCGCACCCGCCAAGGTGCAGTCGGCGCTGCTCGAGGCGATGCAGGAGCGCCAGGTCTCGATCGGTGGCGAGACGATCGCCCTCCCCGACCCCTTCCTGGTGCTGGCTACGCAGAACCCGATCGAGCATGAGGGCACCTACCCGCTGCCCGAGGCCCAGCTTGACCGGTTCATGCTGAAGATCGTGGTGGACTATCCACAACGCGAGGCCGAGCGTGCGATCCTCCAGCGCGCCATCGAGGGAGGCGAGCCGGTCCTCCGGGCCGTCATCTCGCGCGAGGACATCCTCCGGGTGCGGAACGCGGTCAACGCCGTCGAGGTCAACGAGCGGCTGCGCGAGTACATCCTGCGAATCATGGAGGCGACTCGCCAGCCGGCCCGGCACCAGCTCGAGGGCCTGGCACCGCTCATCGAGTTCGGCGCGTCACCTCGGGCATCGGTGTTCCTCGCGCGGGCGGCGCAGGCGAACGCATTCATCGAGGGCCGCGACTACGTGCTCCCTGACGACGTCAAGGCCTTGGCCCCGGATGTGCTACGCCACCGGCTGGTGACCACATACGAGGCCGAAGCGCGCGGCGTGAACGTCGAGACGATCGTGGCGCGGATCCTCGACGGAGTGGGGATCCCCTGACATGCGCTGGGGACGACGCACCGCGCCCCGCGAGGCCCACGATGACGCCCCAGTCCTGCCGCCCGCCCTCGCCGCGGAGGTGCGACGCCTCGAGATCCAGGCACGTCGTCGCGCCGCATCGAGCCTCCAGGGTGACTATCGCAGCGTGTTCCGCGGCTCTGGCATCGAGTTCGCCGAGGCGCGCGAGTACGTGCCCGGCGACGACGTGCGCCACATCGACTGGAACGTCACCGCGCGCACCGGCACGCCCTGGGTCAAGGAGTACACGGAGGAGCGCGAGGTGCCCGTCGTGTGCGCCATCGACGTGTCCGCCTCGCAACGGGTCGGCCGCCCGAGCACCGGGCGCCTGGGCGTCGCCGCGGAACTGACGGCGCTCCTGACCCTCTCCGCGGCGCATCACGGCGACCGCTCGGGCCTGCTGCTCTTCGGCGAGGGGATCGAGCGCTTCGTCCCGCCGGCCCGAGGCACGCGCCACGCGCTGCGGCTGGTCCACGAGCTCCTGGGCTACGAGGGGCTCCCGGGCGCATCCGATCTCGCCGGTGCCTGCGAGTACCTCCTCCGCGTGCTGCGACGTCGTTCCGTGGTGTTCGTGATCACGGACGGCCTCGTCACGCACTTCGAGTCCGCGTTGCGAGCGCTCGCGCGGCGCCACGACGTGATCGCGCTCACGCTCCTCGACGAGACGGACGCAGCCCTGCCGGACATGGGGATCGTCGAGGTCGAGGACGCGGAGACCGGCGCGCGGGTACTGCTCGACAGCAGCGATGAGCTCACCCGCCGGCTCTACCGACAGGCGGCGGACCAGCGCGCGGCAGCCCGCCGCGTCGCATTCCGAATCGCAGGAGTCGACGAGCTCGAGCTCCCGATCACCGGCGAGTACGTCGAGCCGCTAGTGCGGTATTTCCGTCGGCGCGCGGCGGCCCGCCGATGAGGCCGGCCCGAGGACGCCTCGCACACACGGTCGGCCCGCTGGCCGCCTGCGCCGCGTTGCTCCTGGGCGCGCTCGCGGCGGCGTGCGCTCCGTCGCGAGCGAACGCCCAGGCCCCGGCACCGCCCGGCGCCATCGAGGTCACTACGACCACCGAGCCCGAGGAGCCACGAGTCGGCGAGCGCGTCCGTGTCGTAGTTGAGGTGACACACGACACGGATCGGCTCGTCGTCATGACGGAAGGTCTCGAGCGCCAGCCCGGTCTGGAGGTGATCACGACCGAGCCCCCGACGTCCCTGCCGCGCGGAGACCGCCTGACCACCACCTTTGCGTTCGTCGTGCAGCCGTTTGCGCTCGGGCCGGTCGACCTCGGCGCCGTCACCCTGCAACTGCTCGCCGAGGATGGCAGCACCGTCGAGCGTCGGCAGAGCCTACCCGCGATCGCCGTGCGCACGACCGTAGCGCTGGACCAAGCCTCGCTGCGCCCGCTCAAGCCGCAGGCGACCGTGCCCGGGGCGCCACCGGCGTGGGTACGCCCGGCGCTGACCGGAGGCGGCCTCGCCGTGCTCGTCGGGGGCGTCACGCTCGCCGTCCTGTATTCGCGCACCCGCCTGCGGGCCGCGCGACGAGTACTCGTCCCGAGCCGTCCACCGACGCCCGCCGAGGACGAGGCGCGCCGCGAGCTCGACGCGGTGCGCGCACTGGATCTGCTCGCAATCCCGGACCTCGAGGCGTACTACGGCCGCCTCTCAAGCGTCGTGCGCGGCTACCTGCAGGACCGCTTCGACTTCCGGGCTACCGCGTTGACTCGCTCGGAGCTTGAGCGCCGCATGACTGCCGAGGGCCTGGACCGCTGGCAGGCACGCCTCGTGACGGGGCTGCTCGAGCGTTGCGATGCCGCGGTGTATGCGCGCGTCTACCCGCCGCTGGCCTCGGCGGACCACGACCTCACCGTGGCATACGAAATCGTGGAGCTCGCGCGTCCGCAGCGCGAGGTCGAGGCGGAGGCCGTGCCCGCGTGACCTCCGGGCTGCCATCAATCACCTTCGACCCCTCGTGGGTGCTGCTCGTGCTCGCCGTCGTCCTCTTCCTCGCTGCGGGCGTCGTCAGCGCCTTTCGCTGGCGTGGGTACGGCGTCACCCTCTGGGTCGGGGAGGGTGGTCCGGCACGCGCCGCCGGGGCGCGACGCACGTGGCGCCTCCGGTTGCGATGGGTCCCCGACGCACTTCACGTCGTCGCCCTGCTGCTCCTCGTGGCGGCCCTCGCGCGGCCGCGACAGGGCCTCGCCATCGCGGTGATTCCAGAGCAGGGCATCGACCTCGTCCTGGCGCTCGATACGTCGTCTTCGATGACGGAGCGCATCGTCGGCACGCCGGAAACCAAGCTCGCGGCCGCGCAGCGCGTGATTCGGGAGTTCGCCAGCACCCTCGAGGGGGACCGCATCGGCCTCGTTGTGTTCCAGTCGCGCGCCCTCACCATGTCTCCGCTCACCGTCGACCAGGTCGCCATTGGTCGGTCAGTCGACCAGCTCCGCTCGGGATTGCTGCCCGACGGCACGGCGATCGGCCTCGGACTGGCTGAGTCGCTCAACCTGCTCCGGGACTCCCCCGCGAAGAGTCGGGTGGTCATCCTCCTCACCGACGGACAGCACAACGCCGGCGAGGTGACACCCGGTGCTGCAGCGGCGATGGCGGAGGCGCTCGATGTCCGCGTGTACTCGATCGGGTTCGGCGCCGGCCGCCCCGGTTCGGTCGACAGCGCCGGGTTGACCCAGGTCTCGGAGTCCACCGAGGGGCGCTACTTCGACGCAGCCACGGCCGAGCAGCTCACCGAGGCGTACGCCGAGATCGGGCGCCTCGAGCGCAGCGAAGTTGGGGAGCGCCGATTCACGCGCTATCGCGAGTTCGGGCCCATCCTCGCGCTGGCCGCGCTCGGCGCCCTCCTCCTGGAGGCCGTGCTACGCAACACCTGGCTGCGGAGGCACCCGTGATCAGCGTGGTCGAGCCCGTGGGCCTGCTCGCCCTGGGCGCCGTGCCGCTCGCGTGGGCGCTCATGCGGCTTGGTGCCCGCCACCGGCGCGCCGCCGATCAGCGCTACGGCGGGGGCGGCGTGGCGCGGCCCGCCCGTCGGCGGTCCGCCGAGATCGCGCGCGAGGGTCTGCTGCTGCTCGCATTGACGGCTCTCGCCCTCGCCGTCGCTCGACCGGCCTGGGGCGAGGAAGAGCGGCCGCTCGAGCGGCGCGGCATCGACGTCGCGATCGCCCTCGACGTATCCCGGTCGATGTCGGCCACCGACGTGGCACCGTCACGGGCGGAGGCCGCCGCGTCCGGCCTCCTGCGACTCCTCCGCGCGCTGCCCGGTGACCGCGCCGCGCTGGTCACGTTCGCCGGCACCGCGTTCCAGCGGTCGCCCCTGACGCTCGACCTCGAGGCGCTCGGGCAGCTGGTCAGCCAGGCACAGGGCGAGACCAGCTTCGTCGACCGGGGCACCGACCTGGCCCTGGCGATCGAGGGCGCCCTCGCCGTGCTCAACGTCGACGACCCGGCAGCGACGCGGGTGATCGTGCTCGTCTCGGACGGAGAGCACGTCGGTCGTGATCTCGACGTGGCCATCCGCCACGCACGTGATCTTGGCGTGCGTGTGTACGTCGTTGCGGCGGGCACCGCCGAGGGGGCTGCGATCCCGGGCACCAGCGCACAGGCCGGCCCGGAGCTGTCGCGACTCGACCGGGGCACCCTGGAGCGCATCGCCAGCGAGACCGGCGCCAACGTGCGGGAGATCCCCTCGATCGCCGGGCTGGCCGTGGAGTTCTCACGGCTCCGCCAGAGCACCTTCGAGGGCACAACTGAGTCCGCCCCCACGGAGCGATTCCCGTGGTTTGTGGGGGCCGCGCTGCTCCTGCTGCTCACTCGCGGACTGATCCGCCCGTGGAGCAGCCAGCGGGGTCCGGTGGCCGCGATGCGACTCGGCGGAGACTCAGCAGGGCGCAGCGGCGTGCCCGTCAGCCTGCTCGCCCTGCTCATCGGAGCCTGCGGGGGGACGGCGGCGTGGCAGGCGGTCAACGACGGCAACGAGGAGTACGCCCGCGCTCGATACGAGCAGGCGCTTGCGGCGTACGAGCGCGCCGCACCCCTCCTGCCCGGGAACGCGGCGGTGTCCTACAACCAGGGCAACGCGCTCCATAGCCTCCGCCGGTACGAGGAGGCCACCGTGGCGTCGCTCGCAGCAGCGGAGGCGACCAACGATGTCGCGTTGCGCGGCTGGGCGCGCTACGCCCTCGGGAACCACGCGTTCCGACGCAACGACCTCGAGGCGGCGCGGGAGGCGTACACGTCGGTCCTCCTGACTGATCCCGGAGACGAAGACGCCCGTTACAACCTCGAGCTTGTCCTCCTCCTGAGCCAGCAGCGTGCGGAGGACAAGGACGGCGAGGGTGCTCCAGGTGACGGCTCGCCCTCGCAACCGGGCCAGCCGGGTCAGCCGGGTCAAGCAGGTCAGCCGGGGCAGGCGGGGCAGGCGGGCCAGCCGGGGCAACCGAGCCAGCCGGGCCAACCTGCGGGTGGTCCTAGCACCCCGGGAAGCGCGGGAGCGCCCTCCGGCCCGACGTCCGAGGCGGAGGCACGGGCGGCGCTCGCGCAGCAACTCGCTGGCCTCGGCGATCAGGTGACGGCCGACGAGGCGCTTGCCGTGCTCGATCGGTTGCGACAGCTCAGCGCGCTCGAGCGCCTCGACGACCGGCGACCAGCGGGTGCATTGCCCGACCGCTAGTCCCTAGTGGCGAATCGCCACCGCCGAGGGCAGCGCGCGCGGGTCGCGGCGACCCGGCACCAGCCGCCGCGCCGCCAGGCGGAGCAGCCGGTTGCGCGCCTTGAGGTAACCGTCACGGGCGGCGTCGCCGTCGCCCTCCTCGACGTCACCCGTTCCCGGACCGCTCGACGGTAGCTCGTCGCGACCGTAGCGCTCCCGCGTGTACGCACGGGCCAGGTCCTCGACCGTCCGGTCGAGCCCGGCGACGGTGCGCAGCTCGCGAGCCGCCTCGATCGGCGTGCGCGTGGACAGCGAACTCACACCCGCCCACTGAGCAAGCTCCTGCAGCTTGGCCCAGCGGGCCCGCGCCGGGGTCAGCCCGCGGAAGTGGTATTGCCAGTAGACCCGCACGACCGCTGCCCCGATGACCGCCAGGACCCCCGCCACCACGAGCAGCGTGGCGAGCGTCGCGAAGATCGCGGCGACCCGTGCAAGAAGCCCGGCGTTCGCGTCGGGCGCGAACGCTGTCTGCGCACCGCCCCCGGTCGGGTCCACCTCGAAGTCGCTCAGCAGGCTGAGTTCGGAGTCGTCGGCCGCAGCCTCGGCAGCCGCCGCGTCCTCGGGCGTCGGGGCGAACTCCGAGTCGTCCTGCGCGCGGGCCACCAGCGGACGGGTCGGCGTGGGGTTGAACTCGACCCAGCCCAACCCGCCGAGATAGACCTCGGGCCAGGCCCAGGCGCTCCTGTCGGAGACTGTGTACGTCTTCGTCGCGGGGTCCAGGTCGCGCTGGTCGAGGGCGAACCCGACAGAGAGACGTGCCGGTACGCCGCTCGCGCGCAGCAGGACGACCATCGCCGACGCGT
>CADEHD010000034.1 GCA_902827055.1 uncultured Chloroflexota bacterium
CGTGGCACGCCCCAGGCTCCCGCCACCCCCGCCCCCGAGGTCGAGCAGTTCGGTCCGGTCTGGCGACCCGACGGCAGCGGCCTCACGCTCGGGCGCGAGCCCTTCGGCGATCCGAACGCCGGTGCGATGACGCTCCGCCTCGATGGCGGGGACGCCGAGGCTCTGCCGGCGCCGCCGGTCGGCTTCGATGTCCCCCTCGCGTGGAGTCCCAACGGGCGCCACCTCGTCGCGCGCACGTTCGACGGCGCGTCGTCCTACCAGCCGGGGCGCGAGTCGATCGTGATTATCTCGGACGATGGCTCACGACGACCCGTTGCTACGGAGACGGAGCTGATCATCCTCGGGTGGGTGAACCAGAATGGCTGAGCGACGGAGCCCCCGAGTGCTCCTCGCGGCGCTCAGCCTACTCGCGGTGCTCCTGGCGGCCGCCACCGTGGCGTCGCCGACCCCTCGAGCGCAGGCCTGCGCGTTCCTCCGGACGCCCTACGTCTACGAGGCGGAGCAGAGCCGAGCCACGTACCTCGCGACGATCGACGCGGCCTCGATCAACCAGCTCTACCCGGGCAACCCGTTCTTCGGCCTCCCCGCCATCGAGACCGGCGGCCGCGCCGGGCGCACGGCGGGCGCACCCCGCATTCCCACCACGCTCCTGAAGTCCATCGCCTGGATCGAGTCGACGATCACGATGGCGCACCGCAACGTGACCTTCGAGGCGACCGGGCCCGGCCTCGTGTCCTTCGACTGCGGTCACGGGATCATGCAGGTCACCACCGGTATGACGGTGCCGCTCGGGAGCAACGACCGCGCGAGCGCCAACCAGTCCCTGGTGGCCACGCACTTCGGGTACAACATCGCGCGCGGCGCGGTCATCCTCGCGGAGAAGTGGAACGAGGCTCCCGAGCGACGGCCGGTCGCGGGCACTGACAACGGTGCCGACCCGACCATCGTCGAGAACTGGTACTTCGCCACCTGGGCCTACAACGGGTTCACCGGGCCCGGCGCCAACGTGTCCAACCACCCGCTCGACCCGTCGTTCGGCGCTTTCCCACGCCCGACCTTCAACTGCGAGGGCAACCAGTCCCGCGCGCGCTATCCCTACCAGGAGCTGGTCTTCGGCTGCATGGCCACCCCGCCGAGTCGCAACGGCGTCCAGCTCTGGAGCCCGCTCGCAGCGTCATTGCCGAACACGACGCTGCCCCAGTGGTTTGGGCCGCTGCAGCTCGCGAACTTCGCCGCGCCCTACTCCGGGATGGACATTCCGACGCCGCAGCCGGCCCACGTCGACGCGGTTCCCGCCCTCCGTCCCGAGTTGCTGCAACGCGGGCGGGGCGCCCCCACCCTCGGCCTCAGCACCGAGCGCCTCACCCTGAGCGCGAAAGGTCGCCCCGAGGACGCGCGCGGGACGCTCCGCGTCCAGAACCCGGGCACGGGCCTGCTCGTCTGGTCCGCGGTCGCCGATGACAAGTGGCTCGTGGTGGATCCGCCCGCGGGCGTCGCCCTGGGGTCGGACCTGCCGTGTCGCCAGGACTGCGGTTCTGCCTCGACGATTACGGTGACCGTGAACCCAACGCTGCTGTCGAACGCGAGCGCGGTCGGCACGATCCGCCTCACGTCCCCCAACGGGGGCGGCGAGCGCACGGTCCGCGTCGAGGTCGATGCCAGCTTCGAGGTCGGTGCGCCGGGCGTCAGCCGCGGCGACTAACGCCCGTCGTACGCGGGCGCGCCCGCCGCGCGACCTATACTCGAACCACCTGATGCACCATCGATGCGAAGGAGCTGCCCCATGGGCATGCCACTGGTGGGGCCCTGGCTGGCCTCGGTACGCCGCAACCACGCCCTGGAGCACGCGACGGCCACGATCCTCCTCTCGAAGCGCGGCCCCCGACGGCTGGCCGGGCGCGCGTCTGGCAACGGCTTCTTCCTCGTGGGGGACGCCACGCCCGAGGAGATCACGGACAGCGCTCGCGAGGCGCTGGCACGACTCCAGGGCGGCGAGGCGGAGCTGGCCGTCTCCCCATGCTGTGGAACCAACCTCGCGATGGCGGGGTTCCTCGCGGCCGGTGCTGCCTCGCTGTCGCTCGCGCGTGGGCGCAGCCAGTTCGGCAACGCGTTCCTCGGCGCCACGGTCGCGGTGATGCTCGCGCAGCCGCTCGGGCGGTTGATGCAGCGCCATCTCACCACGCGTGCCGACCTCGACGACGTCGAGGTGGTCGGCTTGAAGACGCGCTTCGGCGGGCTCCACAAGGTCATCACGCGCGCTCGCTGAGGGCACGCCGCCCCGCGTGCCGCTGCCCACAGCGGACCCACCACCTAAGATCGCAACGTCCGAGGACACCGAACGCGCTCGTCTCGGCGGGTGAGCGCCACGCAGGATGCGGAGGTCCACCGTGGAGCAGCCCGGCCGCGGCACGTCATCGGACGGCCTGAGCACCGCCCTCTACGCGGCCACGATCTTCCTCGGGGCGTTCCTGCTCTTCCAGGTGCAGCCGCTGATCGGGAAGTACGTTCTGCCCTGGTTCGGCGGGAGCGCGGGCGTCTGGGCCGCGGCGCTGCTCTTCTTCCAGCTCTTCCTGCTGCTCGGCTACCTCTACGCGCACGTGGTCGCGACGTGGCTCAGTCCGCGCACGCAGGCCGTGGTGCACATCGGCGTGCTGGCCGCGACGTTGCTCGCCCTGCCGATCATCCCCTCGGAGGCGCTCCGTCCCGAGGGCGCGTCGAACCCGGTGGGCGGCATCCTCCTCCTGCTCGCCCTGACCATCGGCGCGCCGTACCTCGCCCTCTCCGCCAACGGGCCCCTCCTGCAGTCCTGGTTCGCGAGGCAGCACCCGGGCCGCTCGCCCTACCGGCTGTACGCGCTCTCCAACGTCGCGTCGCTGCTGGCGCTCTTCAGCTACCCGCTCTGGTTCGAGAGCGCGTTCGCCCTCGGGGGGCAGGCGTGGCTGTGGTCCGGCACCTACGCGGCCTTTGCCGTGCTCTGTGCCGTGCTGGCCGCACGGCAGTTCCGCGGCGCCTCGGCAAGCACGCCGATCACCACCGCGCCGGTCGCAGGCGCGGCCGCCCCGCCTCCCGAGCGCGTCACGCTCTGGTGGCACATGGCGCTCTGGGTCCTGTTGCCCGCGGTCGCGTCCGCCATGCTCCTCGCAACGACGACCAACCTGACGCAGGACATCGCCCCGGTGCCGCTCCTTTGGGCGCTGCCGCTGGGCGTGTACCTCGTCACCTTTATCCTGACGTTCGACAGCGACCGCTGGTACTACCGCCCGCTCTACGCGGTGCTCCTGCTGGTGTGCCTCGGCCTGACGACCTTCAACATCGCGGGGTACCACCTGGGGCTGGTCCAGGAGGTCGCGCTCCGCATCGCCACGCTGTACTTCCTCGGCATGGTCTGCCATGGCGAGCTGGTGGCGCTGCGGCCGGGCTATCGCCACCTCACCCTGTTCTACCTCGCGGTTTCCGCCGGGGGCGCTCTCGGTGGGGGACTCGTGGCCCTCGGGGCGCCGGTCGCGTTCAACGGCTACTGGGAGTTCCAGATCGGCCTCGTCGCGGGCGCGGCCGTCGCCGCCTTCGCGCTGAGCCGTGAGCTCGCGATGACGACCGCGTCGGTGGTTCGTTACACGTTTGCCTTCGTCACGGCGGGGGCGCTCGGGATCACGACCGGGATCGGGCAGGTCCTGTGGGGCGTGGAGCAGTCGAATGACCTCGGCGTGCTCCTCGAGACGCGCGGCTTCTACGGCGCGCTCAAGGTCAACGAGGTCGGCGGCGACGACCCGCGGCTGACCCGCCTCCAGCTGGTCCACGGGCAGACGCTGCACGGCATCCAGTTCACCACGCCCGAGCAGCAGCGCTGGCACACCTCGTACTACGGCGACACGAGCGGCATCGGCGTGTCGCTCGACCACCACCCCGCACGGGAGGCGGGGCGTCCGCTCCGCGTGGGGCTGATCGGCCTCGGCACGGGGACGCTCGCGACGTACCTCGAGCGCGGCGACTACGGGCGCTTCTACGAGATCAACCCGCAGGTCCTCGACATCGCGACCGACTACTTCACGTACCTGGGCGACGCCCGGTCTGCGGGCGCGGACCTCGAGGTGCTCCTCGGCGACGCGCGCCTCGTGATGGAGCGTCAGCTCGAGGCCGGCGAGCCGCAGCGGTTCGACGTCCTCGCGGTCGACGCGTTCAGCAGCGACTCCATCCCGATCCACCTGCTGACGAAAGAGGCGCTGGCGATCTACCGCCAGCACATGGCGCCCGGTGGCGTCATCGCGATCCACATCAGCAATCGGTTCCTCGACCTGGGCGCCGTCGTGCGAGGGCTCGCCGCCGACCAGGGGATCACGGCCCAGCTCGTGGCCAACGACGACGACACGGCGCGTGGCGTGAACCGCTCGGAGTGGGTGCTGCTCACCGACAACGCCGCGTTCCTCGGTGCGCCCGATGTGCAGCCCGCGCTCGATGAGTGGCCCGCGAACGCGCGCGAGCCCGTCCTCTGGACCGACGACTACAGCTCGCTGTTGGCCGTGGTGCGCTGGTTCTAGCTCGAGGTCCCCGCCCGAGCTCCAGCCTGCGGTCCGCCGCCTGAGTCAGCTCGACCCGCCGTCTTGCCTCGCGACCCGCGAGGCAGAGACGTCCAACCGATCACGCGGGGCGAGATGGGGACGCGGCTTCGCGTGCGGTGGCGTCGAGGGCGTGCGGCGCTCGCAAGGCGACGGCGCGACGGGCCAGCCCCCGACCTAGTGGTGGACGATGGCCGGCGCCGCGCTGCCCTCGGGGCGCTTCGTCGGAGGCGGCATCAGCACCATGAAGATCGTGCCGAGGCCGGCCACGATCGCGAGCGCCGTGAACCCGAACTCGTAGCTCCCGGTCATGTCGTACGACAGCCCGGCCAGCACCGGCCCGGCGACGGATCCGATGGTCACCACCATCGATGACAGTCCCATGATCTGGCCGAACGCCTTCGACCCGAAGTACTCGGCGCGCATCGAGACCACCACGGGGACGCGTGCGCCCCATGCGAACCCATTGAGGAGCGCGAACCCGCTCACCATCCACAACGAGGTCCCGAACGCGAGCATCAGCAGTGCCACCGAGTGCATGAGCATCGCCACCATGATCACGTTGCGCGAGCCCACCTTGTCGCTGAGCCAGCCCCCGAGGGGGCGCGCGACGAAGTTCGTCGTGGTCTGCAGCGTGATGATCGCGGCAGCGGTCGTCAGCGAGATCCCGAACGCCTCGATGACGTGCGCCGTGTAGTGCACCTGTGCGACCGAGACGACCAGGACCGAGGCGGCGTGGGCGAGCGAGATGAACCAGAACGCCCGGGTGCGCAGCGCCTGTTTCACGGTGAAGCTGCCGTCGTCCACCTGCTCGATGGCGCGCGGCGCGCCATCCGCGCCCACTTTGGCGTGGTCGTCGGTGGGCAGGTCGCCGTCCGGGAGGTACCCGTACTGCTCGGGGCGCTGCCGGACGAGCTGCGACACCCCGAGGCCCACCACCACGATGATTACCGCGGACGCCTGGGCGACGGTGCGCCAGCCGTAGGTCTCCAGCGCGTTGACCACCAGGGGGAGTGCGTACCCACCCACGGGGTTGCCGAGGAGTGCGATACCCATCGCGAGCGAGCGTCGCCGGTTGAACCAGTTCACGATCGCCGTCGTGATCGCGAGGAATCCCGCGAGCGACGCGCCCACCGACATCAGGAGGAAGGTGACGTAAAACTCGAGGATGCTGTCGAGACGTGAGAACAGGAAGAACCCGACGCCGAACAGGATGAACCCCGCGCGCATCACGTTCCGCGCGCCGAACTTGTCGAGGAGCCACCCCTCGATGGGGCCGAGCAGGCCGTCTTCCACGCGCGCCAGGGAGAACGCCCCCGACAGCGCGGTCCGGCTCCACCCGAACTCCGCGCCCAGCAGCACGACGTACGTGCCGAACGCCTGCTGGAGCAACCCGGAGCCCAGCGACTGCGTCACGATGGCGGCCGCGACGATCCACCATCCGTAGAACGGTCGACGCAGCGCGCGCACCAGTGGTCCCTTCTCCAGCGAAGGGCTCAGTCTAGGCGCGCCTCCCCACACGATCACCCGACCGACGCGTACCATGCCCCCCGGCTTCGGTCGGGCAGAAGGGATGTAATCGATGGCAGGCGCGCTGGATGGCATCCGGGTCATCGATTTCGGGCAGTACATCGCGGGACCCATGGCCGGCATGCTGCTCGCCGACCAGGGCGCCGATGTGATCAAGGTCGATCCGCCCACGGGGCCCGCCTGGGACACACCCGCCAACGCGGCGTGGAACCGAGGCAAGCGCAGCATCGCCCTCGACCTCAAGGCGGCGGGCGACCTCGCCGCGGCGCGCACGCTCATCGCGAGTGCCGACGTCCTCATCGAGAACTTCCGTCCCGGCGTGATGGACCGCCTCGGGCTCGGCGCGTCCGCGCTCGGCGAGGTGCATCCCGGCCTCGTGTACCTCTCCCTCCCCGGGTTCGCGCCGGACGACCCGCGGGCCGCCACGCGCGCCTACGAGGGCGTGGTCGGCGCGGCCGCCGCGCTCTATCGGCGCAACCGCACCTCGAAGGTGGCCGGCCGGCCGCTCTACACCGCGATTCCGCTGGCCTCGACGTACGCCGCGATCCAGGGTGCGGTCGCCACGGCGATGGCACTCGTTGCCCGCGAGCGCGATGGCCGCGGCCAGGTGATCACCGTGCCGCTCTTCGATGCGATGTTCGGGGCGGTTGGGTACAACGGCCTCACCCAGCACCGGCCTGGGGCCGCGGCGCCCGGCGCCGGGGTCTCGCTCACGACGCAGTTCGAGTGCGCGGATGGTCGCTGGGTCATGTTCCACACCGGGAACGGTCGGAACGTCCAGGTGCTCGAGGCGGCTGGGGTGGGGTCATGGATCGCCGAGGGCGTCCTCGACCGCGCGCGCCTGGCCGCCGACCCCGCGCTGGCACAACAGTTCGTCGCGAAGGCGAAAGACCTCTTTCTCATGCGCACGGCCGCCGAGTGGGAGGAGCTCATCTCGGCCGCCGGCGGGGAGTGCGCGGTCTGCCGCGAGAGCGGGGAGTGGCTCGAACACCCGCACGCACTCGGGTCGGCGAGCGTCGTCACCCTCGAGGACCCGCACCTGGGTCGCGTCGCGCAGCCCGGGATCGTGGCGCGGCTCACCGGCACCCCCGGGGCCATTCGAGGTCCGCGCGCGCGCCTCGATGCGGATCGCGCGGCGGTGCTCGCGGATGTTGCGTCGCCACGACCAGTTCGGCCCACCCCGCCCCCGACCGCCGCGGAGACGGTGCTGCGGTCCGCCCTCGACGGGGTGCGCGTGCTCGACCTCTGCATGGTGCTCGCCGGCCCCACCTGCGGTCGCACGCTCGCGGAGTACGGCGCCGACGTGGTCAAGATCGAGCCGCCGATGCGCCCGCCCAACGACACCTTCCACCTCGACGTGAATCGCGGGAAGCGCAACATCGTGCTGCACCTCGGCACGCCCGAGGGGCAGGAGGTCTTCTGGCGCCTGGTCGAGGGCGCCGACGTGGTGGTGCAGAACTTCCGCAAGGGCGTCGCCGAACGTCTCGGCATCGGCTACGAGCAGGTGCGCGCGCGACGTCCCGAGATCGTCTACGCCTCGATCAACACGTACGGCCAGGTTGGCCCATTCGCCGAGCGACCCGGCCACGAGCAGATCGCGCAGGCGGCCACGGGGATGCAGGCGCGCTTCGGTGGCGACGGTCAGCCTCGGCTGCAGAACTACGCGGTCAACGACTACGGCACGGGATACCTCGGGGCATACGCGGTCGCGCTCGCGCTGCTGCACCGGAAGCGCACGGGCCGCGGGCAGCACGTCGACGCCGCCCTCGCGTACACGGCCACCCTCCTCCAGTCGCCGTTCATGCTCGGATACGAGGGCGTGACGCGGGACGAGCCGCGCGGCCTCGAGGTGGTGGGGAGTGGACCGCTCCACCGGGCCTACGAGGCGAGTGACGGCTGGTTCTTTCTCGGCGCCCGCGTCTCGGACCTGCCCGCCCTTGCGCGCCTCGAGGGGCTGCAGGGCGTGGAGGCCGTGCAGGGCGAGGCGCTCGAGCGCGCCCTCGAGGAACGGTTCGCGCATCGGTCGGTCGCCGAGTGGACGGCGGCGCTCGTGCAGGCGGGCGCCGGTGCGCATCGCGTGCTGGCCGACACCGACGAGTTGATGGCGGACCCGTGGGTGGTCGCGCACGGCCTGAGCCTGACCCGCGACCACGACTCGATCGGTTCGGTGACCACGACGGGGCCGGCGCCGCGCCTGTCGAGGACGCCCGTCACGCCAGGTCGGCCCGCGCCTCCGGTGGGCGGTGACGCGCTCGAGATCCTCCGCGAGATCCACATGGAAGATCGACTGCCGGCGCTGTCGCAGGGCCAGGGTTCGATGTAGTGGGTCAGGGCCCGAGCTGCAGCGTCGTGGGCCGGCCGTCGATCTCAGCAAGCAGGTCGTGGGCCACGAACGGGACGCGATTGCCGTGGCGACGAAGGGCGCGCTGCAACTCGGAGGTGAAGATGCCTGTGCCGGGACGAGCGTAGCGGCGCACGATCTCGTTCTGCTCCTCGACGGTCGCTTGCGCGGGGTCGACCATGGCGAACGCGTCGAGCGCAGTGAAGTCGATGCGTGTCCTGAGACCACAGGACGGCGAACCATCGACGGCCACGATCGCGCGCACGCCGTAGCCGGCCTCGAGGTACTCGCCCACGTCTCGCGCAACCTCGCGTGCGATTCGCCGGTACACCAGGCGGGAGTAGAGGGACGCGATCCTCGGCAGGAGCGGCCCGAGCACCCACCCGGCGACGGGGTGGCGTCGCCTCCAACCGTAGAGCGCGAGCAACCGCCGCTTGAGGATGCCGCCCCACGCCTGCTGCTCAGGGCACGGCATCTGCACCATGCCGAGGCTCGCATCGACGCACTGCGACACGATCTCCTGGACGCAGGCCGGCCGGGCGGCCCCGCCGAGGTAGCGCGTGTGCTCGTTGAGCAGGCAGTGCGAGAGGAACACCACCTCGCCGCTGCGCTGATCACGGAGGCGCTCACGAAGCATCGAGACGCCGCCATTGCCGTCCATCGGCCCGATGATAGCTCCAGCCCCGTGAGCACCCCTCGAGGCTACGCACTGTCGGTATCGGCACCTGCGACTGAACCACTACGTGGGGCGCGGCTGGTAGTGGTGCACAGCCACGCCTCGAGCGGCGAGCGCGGCCTCCTTGACGAGCTCGGACAGCGTGGGGTGCGCGTGGGTCGCGGCGCCGAGCTCGGCGGTCGTGCTCTCCAGCGCGTGCGCGACGCCGACCTCGGCGAGCAATTCCGTGGCGCCCTCGCCGATGGCGTGGAACCCGAGGATCTCGCCCGTCTCGCGGTCCGACACCAGCTTCGCCAGGCCGTTGCTGCCGCCAAGCAACGTCGCCTTGCCGTTCGAGGCGAAGGGCACGCGCCCCACGACGACGTTGCGTCCGCCAGCCCGAGCCGCCGCCTCCGTCAGCCCGATGCTGGCGAGCTGCGGCCGGCAGTACACGGCCCGCGGCATCCAGTCGTAGTCGAGCGGGGCGGGTTCGAGGCCGGCGATCGCCTCGACGGCGAGCACTCCCTGCGCGGACGCCACGTGCGCCAGCGGCAGGATCCCCGTGGCGTCCCCGATCGCGTACACGCCGGCGGTCGAGGTCTGGCAGCGCGCATCGACGGTGATGTACCCCCGCTCGTCGGTGGCCACGCCCGCCACCTCGAGGCCGAGCGCCTGCGTGTTGGGCACGATTCCGATCGCGATCAGGGCGCGCTCCGCCTCGAGCGTGCGTGGGCCGCCTGGCGACGTGACGGTCGCGCGCACGCCTCCGTTCGACGCGACCACGCCGGCCACTCGGGCGCCGGTGATCACCTCGATGCCGCGCGCGGCCAAGGACTCCGCGAGGCGGGTCGCCAGCTCCTCGTCGAAGCCATCGAGGAGCTGCGCGCTGTGCTCGACCAGCGTGACGCGGGCACCGAACGCGGCGTAGATGTCGGCGAACTCCACGCCGACGCAGCCTCCCCCGACGATCACCACCGACTGCGGCGTCTCGAGCGAGCCGAGCGCGGCGCGGCTGTCGAGCACGCGCGTGCCATCGATGGGGATGCCCTCGATGGCGCGCGGGCGAGCCCCGGGCGCGAGGATGACGTTTCGCCCTCGCACCGGACCGTCCGAGGTCAGCACTGTGTGCGCATCCCGCAGCGTTCCCGCGGATCGCACCACCTCGACACCGTGGCTCGTGAGGAGCGACTCCACCCCGCCCACGATCTGGCGCACCACGGCACGACTGTGCGCAACGTTCCGCCCGAGGTCGAGCGAGATGCCCTCGGCATGTACGCCAAACGAGTCCGCCTCCTGCAGGAGGGCCGCCAGCTCCGCACCCCGGAGGAGCGACTTCGCGGGGATGCAGCCCCAGTTGAGACAGACGCCGCCGACGGCCTCACGCTCAACGAGGGCGGCGCGCATCCCGAGTTGCGCCGCGCGAATCGCGGCCACGTAGCCGCCGGGGCCGCCTCCCAGGATCACGAGGTCGTAGTCGGAGCCCTCGGGTGCAGCGCTCACAGCTGCTCCGGGTGCTGGAGCGCGTCGCGGATCACGCCGAGGAACCTCGCGCCCGTGTAGCCGTCGGTGGCACGGTGGTCGGCGGCGAGCGTCACGATGACCAGCGGACGCGCCTCGACGCGACCGTCGACCACCCACGGGCGCTCGGCGACGCGCCCGAACCCGACGAGGGCCACCTGCGGCGGGTAGATCACGCCGAACACTCGCTCGACGCCCCGCTCCCCGAGGCTCGTCACGGTGATCGTCGAGGAGGTGAGCAGCGAGCCGCGAAGCCGCCCATGCCTCGCGGCGCGGGTTACCTCGAGCAGGTCCGCCATCACCTCGTCGACGGACTTGCGGTCGGCATCGAGGATGGCGGGCGCCATCAGCCCGGCGTCGCGCATCGAGATCGCCATGCCCACGTGCACGCTCGAGGCGGGCTCGAGGCGCTCGTTCTGCCACGTGCCGTTGAGCTCGGGGACGGCTCGCGCAGCCACAGCGACGGCGCGCACGAACAGCGCCGCGAGGATCACTCGGGACCGCGCGGGCCGCCCGGCGTTGTGCGCCGCGAGCCAGCGTTCCGCCATCGAGCAGTCCACGGGCTCCTCGAGGTAGTAGTGCGGGATCTCGCGATTCGACCTCGCAACCGCGGCGGCGATCGCGCGCCGCATCGACACGGCGCGGTCCAGGACGGGCGCGGGCTCGGCGGGCTGCGCGGGTGTGGCCGCGGCGCGCTCGACGTCGGCCTGCGTCACGGCGCCGCCCGGTCCGCTGCCCACCACCTGCTCGATGTCCACGCCGAGGCGCCGCGCGGTCTCGCGGGCGAGTGGTGACACGCGCCGCCTCGAGGCGGGCGGGGTCGCGGGGGGACCCTCCGCCTTGGGCGCGCCTCGTGGTGTGGCCGGGGGAGGCGGAGGCGGGGTCGCGGCCGTCGGGTGCGCAACGGCCGGAGCGACGGGGGATGCGGCGGACGCACCGGGCGCACCGGGCGCGGATGTGCCTCGGATGGTGGCCAGCGGCGTGCCGACACGGACCCGTGTGCCCGGCTCCACGAGGAGGGCTTCGACCGTCCCGCTCTCGAACACCTCCACCTCGATGGCGGCCTTGTCGGTCTCGACGAGGGCGATCGTGTCGCCTCGATGCACGGCGTCGCCCACCTGCACGTGCCACTCGAGGAGCGTGCCGTACTCCATGTCGGCGCCGAGGGACGGCATCACGAACTCACCCACCGGCGGCGACCTGGATGCGCACAGCCGCCACGATGTCGTCCACCTGCGGCAGCGCGGCCTGCTCCATGTGCGCCGCGTACGGCACCGGGACTTCGCGGCTGCAGACGCGCGCCGGCGGAGCGTCGAGGTCGTAGAACGCCTCCTCGGTCACGCGGGCGATCACCTCGGCGGCCAGGCTGCCGCTGCGCCAGCCCTCGTCGACGACGACGACTCGATGGGTGCGTCGCACGGACTCGAGGATCGTCGGCGCGTCGAGGGGGCGCAGCACGCGCAGGTCGAGGACCTCCGCCTCGATGCCCTCGCCCGCGAGCACCTCGGCGGCCTGGAGCGCCTTTGCCAGCGTGCCGCCGTAGGCGACCAGCGTCACGTCGCGGCCCGCGCGGCGCACGGCCGCCGAGCTGATATCGACCTCGACGGGCGGGTCGGGCAGCTCTCCTTCGGTGTTGTAGAGCATGACGTGCTCGGCGATGAGGACCGGGTTCGGGTCCTGGAGCGCGGGCCAGAGCATGCCACGCGCGTCCTCGATGGTGGCCGGGGCGAGGACCTTCAGGCCCGCGATGTGCGCGGACCACCCCTCGAACCAACGCGGTGGCTGCC
>CADEHD010000035.1 GCA_902827055.1 uncultured Chloroflexota bacterium
GCTCGTGCCTGGGCATGCAGATGATGGTGGTGGAGTGTGCGCGCCACGTCGCGGGCATGGAAGGCGCGAACACCACCGAGGCCGACGTGCATGCGGCGTTCCCGGTGATCTCGATGCTGTCCGAGCAGCGCAGTGTCGAGAGCATGGGTGGGACGATGCGGCTCGGTGGCTACGACACGCGCGTCGTGCCCGGCACGCGCGCCGCCGCGGCCTACGGCACCGAACTCGCGCGAGAGCGACATCGGCACCGCTACGAGGTGAACAACGCCCTCCTCCCGGCCCTCGAGCAGCACGGTCTCGTCGCCTCGGGCTGGACCATCGACGGTGAGCTCGTCGAGATCATGGAAGTGCGGGACCACCCCTGGATGGTCGGTTCGCAGTTCCACCCCGAGTTCACCTCGCGGCCGAACCGCCCGAACCCCCTGTTCCGCGACTTCATCGGAGCAGCGGTGGCGCACGCAGGTCGGGCGGATAACGCGGCCAGCCAGCGGGAGATGCTCCCCGCGTGATCCTCGTCCTCCGCGCCGTGCACATGCTGTCCCTCTTCTGGATGATGTGGGGGCTCGGAGCCGTCATGTCGCCGGTATGGCGCGCATGGGGTGAGCCGGACCTCGCGACGAAGTCCCTGCTGCTCAGCGAGGCCACCCGCAGCGAGCGCGTCTGGTTGCTCCCTGGGCTTATTGCCACGGGGTTGAGCGGCTTCGCCTGGGCCGCGGCCGCGGACTGGAACCCGGTCACCACCGGGTGGCTGGTGGCGCTCGAGGTGCTGTTCGCCCTGGACGCATTCATCTTCGTGCCGCTGCTCGGTGTGGGCCTGCGCCGCGTCCACCTCCTGGCGCTGCAGGCGGCGAAGCAGGGCGAAATGACCGATGCGCTCCGGGATGCGCTCGCGGACAACGTGCCGCTGGTCTTCGGGACGCTGGTCGCGCTGACGGTGCCCGTGCAGCTCCTGCTGGCGGTGTTCAAGCCGTTCTAGGGGCTCAGGGGAATCCCGCGACTTTCTCGGCGCGTCCTCCCAACCTGTTGTGTAGTGGGGCGCGAACTTCCTATAATCCAACCAGTCGCATCTCGCGACGTCCCTCTTCTATCCCCAGCACCCCCCTCACTCGCAGCAAATAGGGCTCATGACGCAATTCCCCATCCGTGGGCGCCGAGGCGCCCCCTCAGAGGCTGGCGGCGATGTCCGCCGCGTCGGTCGTCGCCGTGGCGGTAGTGGCGGCGGCGGAAACGGCGGCAATGGTGGCGCCGACTACGTCGAGAACGTCCCGTTCAACCCCGATGCGCCATCGCTGAACATCTCCGAACTCGAGAAGCAGCCGCGCGCTGAACTCCTCGACATGGCCACCGAGTTTGGCCTCGAGAACGCTGCGGGCATGCACGGCCAGGAGCTGATCTTCCGGCTCCTCCAGAAGCAGGCCGAGCGCCAGGGCAACATCTTCTCCAGCGGCGTGCTGACGGTCGTCGATGACGGGTTCGGCTTCCTCCGCGGCGAACGTCTCATTCCCGGTCCGAACGATGTGTACGTCTCCCAGTCTCAGATTCGCCGCTTCGGGCTCCGCCCCGGGGACTACGTCACCGGACAGGTGCGGCAGCCCAAGGACTCCGAGAAGTACTACGGCCTCCTCCGCGTCGACGCGGTCAATGGTGTCGATCCCGAGGTGGCGAAGCGCCGGCCGTTCTTCGAGAATCTGACGCCGATCTTCCCGAACCGGATGATCCACCTCGAGACTGCGCCCGGTGAGATCAGCCAGCGGATGATCGACCTGTTCTCGCCGATCGGGCGCGGGCAGCGCGCACTGATCGTCTCGCCCCCTAAGGCGGGGAAGACGATGCTGCTCAAGTCGATCGCCCATGGCGTCGCCCAGAACGCACCCGACGCCCACCTCATGGTCCTCCTCGTGGGCGAACGCCCCGAGGAAGTCACGGATATGCAGCGCTCCGTCCGCGGCGAGGTCATCGCCTCGACGTTCGACGAGCCGGTCGAGGACCACACGCGGGTCGCCGAGGCCGCGCTCGAGCGCGCCAAGCGCCTCGTCGAGAGCGGCACCGACGTCGTGATCCTCATGGACTCGATCACCCGCCTGGCACGCGCCTACAACATCGCGATGCCGACGAGCGGCCGGACACTGTCCGGCGGTATGGACCCGATCGCTCTCTACCCGCCCAAGCGCTTCTTCGGTGCGGCGCGTAACACGGAGGAGGGCGGCTCGCTGACGATCATCGCGACCTGTCTCATCGAGACTGGATCGCGCATGGATGACGTGATCTTCGAGGAGTTCAAGGGCACCGGGAACATGGAGCTTCGGCTCCTCCGCCGCCTTGCCGAGAAGCGCGTCTACCCCGCGCTCGACGTCCTGGGCTCGTCCACTCGCCGCGAGGACCTCCTCTTCAGCGAGGAGGAGCTGCGGCAGATCTGGCTCCTGCGTCGCATGGCGGCCATGGTCGAGGAGAGCGGGCAGGATGCCGCCGAGCGCGTGATCGAGCGAGTTGCGAAGGCCCAGACCAACGCGGAGTTCCTGATGGGACTCAAGACCGAGGTCATCTAGCACCACGATCTCGCTGTGGGCGAGCGTGGCAACGCCCCGCCCGTCGAGCTCTCCCCTGCGCCCGGTTCCGACATCGCGTTTCTGATGTCGTGACTTTTCTCGACTATTGGGGTGGTCACGGCCGCTCTTCATTCGGTACCCTCCGCAGGTCTCGGCGCTGCCAGGCGCGCGAGGCAGGATGGGCGGCGACCCCGAGGGGTCGGCGCAAGCACGGAATGCGCTGTCCTGTGGCGGGGCGGGGCGTACGTGAGAGGGCGCCAGCTATTCGGGGGACGATTCCTTCGCTCGTCCGCGCACGACGCAGCAGGACGCTGCTCCGAGCGCGTCGGCATCCCGCTCCACCGGAGCGCATGGGTGCCGAGTGGCCGCACGCGCGCCTGAGCGTCATCGCGCTCGTCTTCCTCTTCACGACCATCGGCGGGTTCTTCCCGATGACCACGCAGCCGGGAGAGGCCGGGCCGGGCCTCGCGGTGGCCGCGATGTCGATCCCTGGCCTCCCCGCTTCCGCACCAACCTCCAGCGTGAGTTCGATCGGCGCGCAGCCGGTGCCGCTCACCATCACCTCGCCGGCGGTCAGCCAGGTGGCTGTGACGCCGTCGCCGTCCCTGGTCGCCGCGCGAGCCGCCGCAGGCTCCGGCGCTACCGCGTTGTCCCGGGAGCGCGAGCAAACGCCGATTTTCTACCGATACGAGGTGAAGGTTGGCGACACGGTGGATGGCATCGCGAAGCAGTTCGGCGTGGGCCGCGACTACATCACCTGGAACAACGCCGACGTGCAGGGTGACTCCGACCTCGTGAAGCCGGGCCAGCTCCTCCAGGTGCCCTCCGTCGAGGGCATCATCCACTCGGTCCGCCTTGGTGAGACGCTGACCGAGATCGCCGACCACTACGACGCCAAGGTCGCGGATATCATTGCGTTCCCGGCGAACGGCCTGACGAACCCGAACCGCCTCCCCGAGAACGGGACGATCCTGGTCCCGGGCGGCCGGATCACGCCGAAGCCCGCGCCTTCGCTTCGCCCGGATCCGCCCGCCCTGGTGGCTGGCCCCTCGGCAGCGCCCGCCGCGGCGCCCGTGGGCTGGGTCTGGCCACTATCTGGTCCGCTCACGTCGGTCTTCGGGCCCGCGCACCCGCTCGGCATCGATATCAGCGCCCCGTATGTCCCGGTGGCGGCCGCGCAGGGTGGCGTAGTGGTCTTCGCGGGTGGCGATCGCTGCTGCTCGTACGGGTTCTACGTTGAGGTGCAGCACCCCGGTGGATACTCGACGCGCTACGCGCACCTCAGCGAGATCCGCGTCTCCCTCGGCCAGGTGGTGAACCAGGGGCAACTGCTCGGTATCAGCGGCAACACCGGGTACTCGACCGGTCCGCACCTCCACTTCGAGATGCGGCGCAACGGTCAAATCGTCAACCCGCTGTCGTTCCTCCCCTGATCGACCGGGCTGTGCGCACGACCCCAGGATGCCGTGCCGCGACTGGGCCCCGCGCTTGACCCGTGGGATGACTGACGGCTAGGCGCGCGGTTCGAGGATGACCAGGCGGGTCTTCTCCGTCAGTCCACGCTTCTGGATCGTCACGCGCGCGGTCGGCGCCTCGGCCTCAACGCCCAGGGCTCGGACGAACTCCGCCGGCGCGGTGTTTCCGTCCCCCGGCGCGTAGAGCATCGGGATCACGACCCGCGGCTCGAGTTCGCGACAGACGCGCGCGGCCTCGACCGGTTCGAGTGCGCCTTCGCCGGCTACTGGCACGATCAGCACATCGATGTCGCCCAGTTGCTCCTTCTGCTCGGCCGTGAGGCGCGCTCCCAGCGAGCCGAGGTGTGCCACCCGCAACTCCTCGGACTCCAGGACGAACGCGATGTTGCGCCCGGGCTTCGCGCCGTCCTCGACCGCGCGGAGGCTGGTGGCGACGGCCACGAACTGGACGCCCTGCACCTCGTACTCGCCCGGGCCGTCCAACACGAGCGGTTCGCCACGCAGGCCGCGCACGTTGTTGTGCGCGGGGCTCGGGTTCGAGATGGTCACGACGTCGGCAGTCGGGCGTCCCATGTCGTAGCCGGTCTCGCGACCGGCGGGATCCATGACCACGAACGTCCCACCCGCGCGCACGCGAATGCAGGCGTGGCCGAGCCAGCTGATGTCCATAGCGCCTCCGGAATGTGTGGAGTCATCCTACGGGCGCGCGCGCCCGCAGGCGAGTGCATGGTGTCGCCGGGCTTTCGTGGTGTGGCGGCGCGAGCGCGACGGCTCCTCGTGGCTCAGCGCACCTCGAGTGGTTCGGCGGCGCGCGCGACCGGCGCGTCGACGCTGCCAGGGCCGGTGCGTACGCCCGCCCACTCGACGACCATCGCGCCCCACGCGAGTCCGCCGCCGAACGCGAGCATCAGGAGGTGGTCCCCGGGCCGGAGGCGGCCCTGCGCCGTGGCCTCGGAGAGGGCGATCGGGATCGAGGCGCTCGAGGTGTTCCCGAAGCGGTCGAGATTCGTGAAGACCCGCTCGCCGGGGAGCCCGAGGTTCCGCGCGACCGCATCGATGATGCGCGCGTTCGCCTGGTGGGGCACGCACAGCGCGATGTCCGCCACGCGCAGTCCGGCCAGCGCGACCGCCTCGGCCGCCGCCTGGGACATCGCGGTCACCGCCTGGCGGAACACGTTCCGCCCGTCCATGACGATGTACGGGCCACCCGGGGAACCCGCGATCGCGGGCGCTTCCGGGCCGCCGCAGTAGAGCAGCGACGCGAGGCTGCCGTCGGACCGCATGACGAACGACTCGAGCGCGCCGGGCTCGGAGGCGGTGCCTCGCTCGAGGACGACCGCGCCTGCGCCGTCCCCGAAGAGGACGCACGTGTTGCGGTCTGTCCAATCGACAATGCGCGACATGGTCTCGGCGCCGATCACGAGCACACGCCGGGCACCGCCCCCGGCGACGAACTGCATGCCGGTCGACAGCGCCGCCAGGAACCCGGCGCACGCCGCATTCACATCGAAGGCGCCCGCCCGTCGTGCACCCAGCGCGTCCTGGATTCGCGAGGCCGTGGCCGGGAACACCCCGTCGGGCGTTGAGGTGCCCACGACGATGAGGTCGATGTCCCCCGCGGCCACGTCCGCCGAAGCCAGCGCGGCGCGCGCGGCGGCCGTACCGAGGGTGCTGGAGCTCTCGGCGGGGCCTGCGATGCGGCGCTCGCGAATCCCCGAGCGCTCGGTGATCCACTCGTCGGTCGTCTCGACGGTGCGCTCGAGCTCGGCGTTGGTGAGGATCCGCGATGGCACGGCGTGCCCTACGCCCGTAATGCGCACGCGCGGGGCGCCCGGCGGAGGGCTGGCGGGGCCGTCGGCTGGGGTCACGCGTCTACCTGTCCGGCCAGCAGCCCGAGAAGCCTGCGGAGCGTGCGATGGTGCAACGCTTTCACGGCACCTTCGCTGCGCCCCATCATATGGCCGATCTGGGCGTTGGTCAGACCGTCCACGTACTTCAGGGCGATCAGCCGCTGCTGATCCACGTTCAGCTGCTCGATCGCTGAGCGGATCGCCTGGATTCGCTCGTTTCGTTCGAGGTGCGACTCGGGTCCGGGCGCGCCGCTGGGCAGCGCGATCGCGTCCTCGAGGCTGGCCGCGGGCGGGCGCCGGCCACGGTCGCGGTACCAGTTCACGAGGAGATTATGCGCGATCGTCATGAGCCACGAGCCGAACCCGCCCCCGCGCGCTCGGTATCGTGGCAGGCTCGCGAAGGCGTTTGCGAACGTGCGCGCCGCGAGGTCCTCGGCTTCGGCATCCGAGTGCACACGGGCGCGGATGTAGCCGTATACGGTCGGCGCGTAGCTGCGATACAGCTCCTCGAACGCGCGCGGCTCCTCCGCACCTGGGGTAATGTCGGGCTCCGGGTGCATCGCCGGGAGTATATGGGGGCACTTGCCACGATTCCGAATCGGCCCCAGCGCCGCCCGAATTGACCCGCGGCGGGGGTGCTGAATACAATGGCCCGAGAGTTAGCACTCTCACCGCGAGAGTGCTAATTGGAGGAACTCGACGTGGTGCTCACGCCCCGGAGAGCCAACATCCTGAGCCTGGTGGTGAACGAGTACATCACCACGGCCCAGCCCGTGAGCTCTCGCGCGCTCGCGGATCGGCACGAACTCGGCGTCTCGACTGCGACGATCCGGAGCGAACTCGCACGCCTGGAGGACGACGGCTACATCACCCACCCGCACACGTCGGCGGGCCGGGTGCCGTCCGACCGGGGCTATCGCGTCTACGTCGAGACGCTCATGGAAGAGGTAGCCGTAGGCTCGGACGAGCAGCGGACGATCACACACCAGTTCCACCAGGCCGCCGGCCTCGAGGAGTGGTTGAGCCTCGCCGCGACGGTCCTGGCAGGCGCCGTGGGCAACCTCGCGGTGGTGACGCGTCCCCGGCGGTCGGTCGCGCATCTGCGGCAGGCGCAGTTCGTGCATCTGACCGACGCTACGGTCCTCGTCGTGGTCGTGGTGGATGATGGGCGGGTCCGTCAGCGCATCGTGACGCTCGCGGAACCGACACGCCAGGACGACCTCGGGCGCGCAGCGGAACGGTTCAACGCGCAGTTCGCGGAGTCGACTGCGGCCGATGTCCGGGCGGCGACAGGGCCCTTCAGCGCCGACTTCGCGCGGCTGCTGGGCGCTGTGGCATCGCTCCTCGAAGAGCACGACGGAGTCGAGGACACGTTCGTGCATGGGATCCAGGACGTGCTTGCGCAGCCGGAATTCTCGACGGTGGACCGCATGCTGGAGGCGGTGCGGCACTTGGAGGTCTACGAGCTCCGCCGCGCGCTCCCACGGCCGACGGTGGTGGGGAGCGGGAGCGCCCAGGTGCTGATCGGCAGCGAGAACGGCGTGTCCTGGATGCAAGAGTGGAGCGTCGTGGTGGCCGCGTACGGCGATCGCGAGGGCGCCTCGGGCACGGTGGCCGTCGTCGGGCCGTCCCGCATGGAGTACGCCCGGGCGGTGCCGCGTGTCCGCTACCTCGCCACGCTGCTCACCGAGGTGCTGCGGTCCGCAGGCGCCTGACGACAGGCGTCGAGTCCCCGGCCGCGAGGCGTTGGGTCCCGGATGTCGAATGCAACAACGAACCAGGATCGGCAAGACAGCATGAACGAAGCAGAGCGCGATCCACGATCGGACCCGGTCGTCGAGCCCGACCAGCCGCCGCCCGAGGTCGACATGGCCGCGGAGCTGGAGCGCACTCGAGCCGCGTACGCACGCGCGATGGCGGACTACCAGAATCTCCAGCGGCGCTCGCGGGAGGACCGCGCCGAGCAGACGCGGCTCACGATGAAGGCGCTCCTGCTCAACTACCTGCCGGTGCTGGACGACCTGAGTCGCGCGATCGACAGCGTGTCACAGCATCCGGAACTGGCGGAGCATTCCTTCGTCGAGGGGGTGCGCATCGTCCAGCGCAAATTCATCGGGGTGCTCGAGGGTGCCGGGGTGCGGTCAATCGAGGCCGGTCCGGGCGTCGCCTTCGATCCCCAGTACCACGAGGCTGTGGCGTACACGCCCGGTCCGCTCAATGAGATCGTGGGCGTGGTCCAGGCCGGATACGCCATCGACAGCACGGTGATCCGCCCGGCGATGGTGGTCGTCGGCAGCGGCGAGGCGAGCGAGGCGGACTCCGCCTCCACCTGAGCCACCAGCACACGCGATCCGACGCCGCGCGAACACGTACTTCGAGCGGCGCGATGACATCGAAAGTAGGGACGCATGGCGAGAGTGATTGGCATCGACCTCGGGACCACGAACTCGTGCGTCGCGGTCATGGAGGGCGGCGAGCCGCAGGTCGTGACGAACTCGGAGGGCGGGCGTACTACGCCTTCGGTCGTGGCCATTGGCAAGGACGGCGAGCGGCTCGTCGGCACGGTCGCCAAGCGGCAGGCCGTGGTGAACCCGCGAAACACGGTCTACTCGGTCAAGCGCCTGATGGGGCGCAAGTTCGACGACGACGAGGTGAAGCACGCGCGCGAGCTCGGGGGCTACGAGATCGTGCGCCTCGCCAACGGTGACGCCGGCGTGCGCATGGGCGATCGCGAATACTCCCCGCCCGAGATCAGCGCGATGGTGCTCCAGAAGCTCAAGGCGGACGCCGAGGCGTACCTCGGCGAGACAGTGACCGAGGCCGTGATCACGGTCCCGGCCTACTTCAATGACGCTCAGCGCCAGGCGACGCGAGACGCTGGGCGGATCGCGGGCCTCGAGGTGCTGCGCATCATCAACGAGCCCACGGCTGCCAGTCTCGCCTACGGCCTCGAGAAGCAGGGCGAGGAAGTCATCGCGGTCTACGACCTCGGTGGCGGCACGTTCGACATCTCGATCCTCGAGATCGGCGAGGGCACGTTCGAGGTGAAGGCCACGAACGGTGACACCTTCCTCGGCGGCGATGACTTCGACAACACGCTGATCGACTTCCTGGTGGCCGAATTCCGGCGCGACCAGGGCGTCGACCTCTCCAAGGACCGCACGGCTTTGCAGCGCCTGAAGGAGGCGGCCGAGAAGGCCAAGATCGAGCTGTCCTCGGCCCAGTCGACCGAGATCAACCTGCCGTTCATCACCGCCGACGCCAGCGGTCCGAAGCACATGGTGCTGACGATCACGCGCTCGCAGTTCGAGCAGCTGGTGGACGACCTGGTGTCACGGTCGCTGGAGCCCTGCCGTCGTGCGCTTGCCGACGCCGGTCTGGCCGCCAGTCAGATCGCCGAGGTGGTGCTGGTGGGTGGCATGACCCGCATGCCGCTGGTCCAGCGCAAGGTGCAGGAGTTCTTCGGCAAGGAACCGCATCGCGGGGTGAACCCGGACGAGGTCGTTGCTGTCGGGGCGGCGATCCAGGCCGGCGTGCTGCGCGGCGAGGTCAAGGACGTCCTGCTCCTCGATGTCACGCCGCTGACGCTGGGGATCGAGACCCTGGGTGGCGTCGCCACGGCGCTGATCGAGCGCAACACGACGATCCCGACGAGCGCCAAGCAGACCTTCTCGACGGCCAGCGACAACCAGCCGTCCGTCGAGATCCACGTGGTGCAGGGTGAGCGCCCGATGGCCGGCGACAATAAGTCGCTGGCGCGCTTCATCCTCGATGGCATCCTGCCCGCGCCACGCGGCGTGCCGCAGGTCGAGGTCGAATTCAACATCGACGCGAACGGCATCGTCACCGTGGCGGCGCGCGACAAGGCGACGGGCAAGGAGCAGCACGTCACCATCCAGTCGTCGTCGGGGCTCTCCGACGACGAGGTGCAGCGGCTCCAGCGCGAGGCCGAGGCGCATGCCGCCGAGGACCAGTCCAAGCGCGAGGCCGCCGAGGCTCGAAACGTCGCGGACTCCCTCGCCTACTCAGCGGAGAAGACGCTCCGCGACAACGCCGAGCGGGTGCCGGCAGACCTGAAGGAGCGCGTGGAGGGCCGGATCAAGGACGTCCGCGAGGCGCTCGCTGGCGAGGACGTGGAGCGCCTGCGGACCACCTCCGAGGCACTCTCGCTCGCGATGCAGGAGATTGGCCAGGCCGTGTACGGCGGAGCCTCCGGCACCGCCTCGGATGGCGCGGCCGCGGGTCCCGAGGACCGCGGCGAGCCTGCGGGCACGGTCGAGGGCGAGTTCCGCGAGGTCTAGCAGGCCTCCACGAGTTGGCGTACCGGCCGGGCGGATCCGCCCGGCCGGTACGCGCGTCCCCACACGACCGTGACGTGCGGTGGTTCGAGGCGTGGGATGCGAGTTCTTCCTACGTCGGCGCTCGCCCCTCCACCGGCCGAGGCAGGTAAACTCCGGGTTCATGACCACGCAGGCGGACCTCTACGAGCTCCTTGGGGTGAACCGCGATGCCTCGCAAGAGGAGATTAAGCGCGCCTTCCGCAGGCTCGCGATGCAGTACCACCCCGACCGCAACTCGGCCGCCGACGCCGAGGATCGCTTCAAGGAGATCAACGGCGCGTATGAGGTCCTGAGCGACCCCGACAAGCGCGCGCGTTACGACCGGTACGGCGCGGCGGGCGTAGGGAATGGCGCGCAGGGGTTCGCCGGATTCGACTCGTTTGGTGGGTTCGGCGACATTTTCGACGCCTTCTTCCGTGGCACGGCCACGCGGCAGGCCGGTCCGCAACGCGGCGCCGATCTGCGCGCGCGCATGGCGATCGACTTCGCCGAGGCCGTGTTCGGCGTGGAGCGCGCGCTCGAGTACGACCGTGTCGAGCAGTGCGCGGACTGTCGCGGACGCGGCCAGGCGGCGGGCCAGCCCCTCGAGACCTGCACGGAGTGCGGCGGGACGGGCGAGATCCGGCGCGTGCAGCAGTCGTTGTTTGGTCAGTTCGTCAATGTCGCGACCTGCAGCCGTTGCCACGGCGAAGGCCGCATGGTCACCGACCCCTGTCGCACCTGCAACGGCCGCGGCGCGCGGCGTGTATCGGTCAAGCGGACGGTCAAGGTCCCGGCCGGCGTGCAGGATGGCCAGACGCTGCGCATCTCCGGGGAGGGCGACTCCGGTCAACGAGGTGGCCCCGCCGGGAGCCTCTACGTCGAGCTCGAGGTCAGACCGCACGAGGAGTTCGAGCGGGAAGACGACGACCTCGTCTACTACCTCCCGTTGAACATCGCGCAGGCGGCGATTGGCACGACCGCGGACGTGCCCACGCTCGACGGCGCCGCGCAGCAACTCGAGATCGAGCCCGGCACGCAGCACGGCCACACGGTCACCCTCCGAGGGTTGGGCGTCCCCCACCTGCGCGGGACTGGGCGCGGCGACCTGCAGGTGCGCGTCCAGGTGGTGACGCCCACGCGCCTCAACGAGGACCAGCGCCGCCTCCTGGAGCAGCTCGCCGACTCGCTCGGCACGCAGGTCGAGGGCAAGTCGGGCTTCTTTGACCGACTCCGCGACGCGTTCTCCAGCTGAGCGATGACTGACCACGCGGCACCCTGGATCGAGCTCGCGATCACTGGCGCGAGCGCGGACCTCGATGCCATCGCGGACCTCCTTGGTGAGTACGCGCCGGGCGCCGTGTGGATCGAGCCCGTGATCGAGACGTCCGACCACCGTGACTTCGCGTACCGAGTTCTCGAAGGCGGCACGGTGCGTGCGGCCGTCGAGGCCTGGCCGGCGCAGTCTCGCGCCGAGTTCACGTCACGCCTCGCCCGGCTGGCGCTGAGTGCCGCGCCCGGTCCGCTGGTTGAGCGAACCCTCGAGCAGCGGGACTGGGCCGAGGAGTGGAAGCGCTTTTACCACGTGCTACACGTGGGTGAGCGACTCGTCGTGCGGCCTTCGTGGGAGGAGTACGCGGCGAGTCCGGGAGAAGTCGTGATCGTGCTTGACCCCGGCGAGGCGTTCGGTACCGGGCAGCATCCGTCCACCCGCCTCTGTCTCGCGGCGCTGGAGCGAGAGTTGCGGCCGGGCGCGCGGGCCCTCGACGTGGGTTGCGGCTCCGGCATCCTCTCGGTGGCGGCGGCCGCGCTCGGCGCGGGCGAGGTGGTGGGCGTCGATATCGAGGAGGAGGCGCCGCGCGCCACGCTCCGTAACGCGGCCGCAAACGGCGTCGAGGCGCAGGTCCGCGCTGCGACGGGCTCGCTCGGTGCGCGCTGGCCGTGGCCCGCGTCGCCCCCACGCGGGTTCGACCTG